>JAUPVD010000470.1 GCA_030917225.1 Pseudomonadota bacterium | reverse complement strand
GAAGTCCGTGCGGCTGCCCTGATCTCCGACACAAAAATGCGCCAGCGCGGCGAACTCATCGCCGGGGCGGTACAACGAATCACCCAGACACTGGCGGAAATCGACACCGAGCAACGCCAATCGCGCGCGGCAACCGGTCTGGCGATTCAGGATCTGACGACAAGACTCGAACGCGCCTACGTCCAGCTCTCGCTCACGGAAAAACAGGAAGAGTATCTCGCCGGCATCGCCAGCGAAGGCGTTACCAAGGTCCTGGACTCCCAGCTCGCAGAAACCGGGCAGCAGGACAAGATGACGTCCGTAATACGCGAGTTGCAGAAGATGCTCACCTTCTGAGCAACCCCCAAGTCAGAAAAACGCGCCGCTTGCTTTACAAGGTCGGCGCAACTCCCTATAATGCGCGCTTCTTTCGAGCGGGGGTATAGCTCAGCTGGGAGAGCGCTTGCATGGCATGCAAGAGGTCGGCGGTTCGATCCCGCCTACCTCCACCACGCGAAAGAAGTAGCAAATCAGTAACAGGCCGGTTTCACCGACCACCAAAAAGCGACGTCAGGCGTCGCGAGCGCAGGCAGCACGAGGCGCTCATGCAAGACAGTACGAATAGTACGGCGAGCATGAGCAACAAAGTGATGCCAAACGCAGCAGCCTGAAGGAAGCTTTTCAGGGTCCCCATCGTCTAGAGGCCTAGGACACCGCCCTTTCACGGCGATAACCGGGGTTCGAATCCCCGTGGGGACGCCAGACATACCGGGGGCTGCGAGTTTGCAACACGCTCGCAGCCCCCAAGTTTTGCCACGTGGAGTGGTAGTTCAGTTGGTTAGAATACCGGCCTGTCACGCCGGGGGTCGCGGGTTCGAGTCCCGTCCACTCCGCCAAATATACGAAACGCCCAGCAAATTCCGCTGGGCGTTTTCGTTTGCACGGGGCGCGGCCCCATACAAATTTTTACTACCGGCTTGATCGATCAGCCGCGTCCGGGTCTTTCAGACGGCTGCTCACCACGATTTCCACCCGGCTTCCCGCCCCTTTCACCACGTCCGCCGAAAGGCTGAAAGCGGTCAAAGGCTTGCTGCTGCTCCGGCGTCAGGGTTGCATAGAAGCTGCGCATTGCCGTCAGTCCGGACTCCATCTTCTGCTGATGCTCCTTCATGCGTCCGAGCATTTTCTCCATGCGCTCGGGCGCAGGCAGTTTGCGCATTTCTTCCTGCTCGGCCCGACGATCCTTCATGCCTGCCGCCTGCTGCTTGACATGATCCGACCAGGTCTTCCAGGCACTTTCCTGCTCGGGGGCCAACTTGAGTTCGGCATGCAATTTTTCCAGCCGGTTGCCGGCGAATTCCGCCGGCGACTTGCTCATCATCTGCGGGGCGCAATGGCCGTCACCGCGAAATGCGTAGGCTGCGCCACCGGCGGTCAGACCGAGAATGGCGATTGCGGCAACAATGGCTTGTTTGCTTCGTTTCATGGCTATCTCCTTGGTTCAGTGATGTGGCTTTGTCCACGGCACCCATTGAAACGCCGGCATGTATCGGCGATGTGTCGCTGTAGCAAGCGTGTGGTAACAAGACGTAACGAAACTGCGGCCAGATACAGAAGGATACAAATCCACCAGGCGGTACTCGTGACAGGCGAATCGGCAACGGGTAAAAAGACGTTCATGGAAAGCAATGCACACATTCTTGTCGTCGACGATGACCGGGAGATCCGCCAACTGGTGGGAGACTACCTGCGCAACAACGGTTTTCGCATCACGCTCGCCGCCGACGGTCGCCAGATGCGCGAAGCACTTGAAGACGCCCGCATCGACCTGATCGTGCTCGACCTGATGCTGCCGGGAGAAGACGGGCTGACGTTGTGCCGCAACCTGAGGGCAACGCCGGCCATGGCGCAGATGCCGGTACTGATGCTGACCGCGCGCGGAGAAGCGATCGATCGTGTCATCGGCCTCGAAATGGGCGCCGACGATTACCTGCCCAAGCCGTTCGAACCGCGTGAGCTGCTGGCTCGCATCCGCAACATCCTGCGCCGAGCGCGGGCGTTGCCGGGCAACGCATCGCCCTCGCATGTGCCTTGCCACCGCTTTGCAGGCTGGTCGCTGGATACCGGGCTGCGTTGCCTGTCCTCACCCCTCGGTGTCGTGGTTCCGCTTTCCGGTGCCGAGTACCGGCTGCTGCAGATTTTCGTCGAACACCCGCAACGCGTGCTCAGCCGCGACCAGTTGATGGACATGACCAAGGGGCGTGATGCCGATCCATTTGATCGCTCGATCGACCTGCAGATCAGCCGGCTGCGACAGAAACTCGGCGACGACGCCCGTTCACCGACGCTGATCAAGACCGTGCGCAACGAAGGCTACGTTCTGACTGCCGTGGTCGAGAGCGAGGCCTGAGCATGATTCGACGCCTCATGTCGACCTCCCTCACCTTGCGCATTTTCCTCGTGCTGCTCGTCGGCGTGCTTCTGGCCGCCGCACTGACTATCTGGCTGGCACAGCGAGACCGGCGACATGTCATCGAACACTTTCACGGCCGCGAAGCCGTCCAGCGGGTCGCCGACATGCTGCGCCTGCTCGCCACTCTGCCGCCAGCGCAGCGCCGCGCGACGCTCGGCGCCCTCAACCCGGCTGAATGGCGGCTGGGCGACAGCCAGCAATGCAGCGGCCAGCCCGCACCGCATCTCGAACAGGGACTGAAGGACCGACTCGGCGAAAGGATGGTCATTGCATCAGCAATGCGTCTCGAACCGTTGCCACAACCGCCACACCCTCCGATCCTCGGCGTGCGCGGCAATTTTGCTGACGGCGAGGCATTCTGTCTGGTGCATCAGGGACAGCGCCGCATGCCGCCGCAAATCGAACAGTGGCGTTTTCCCGCCAGCCTTGCGCTGTTCGTGGCGCTGATCGCGCTGGTCTGCTGGTTCGCCGTACGCCTCGCCCTGCGCCCGCTGCAACGAATGACCGCAGCGGCCGAAGCTTTTGGCCACGATATGCGCCATCCACCACTGGACACCAGCGGCCCGGCTGAAGTGCGTCAGGCAGCGCAGGCCTTCAACGTCATGCAGGAACGGGTGCGCAATGCCATGGCCGAGCGCACACAGATTCTCGCGGCCGTCACGCACGACCTGAAAACGCCGCTCACCCGCATGCGCCTCCGCCTCGAATCGTGCACCGACGAGACAGTGAAGGACAAGCTTGGCAGCGATATCGCGGCGATGCAGGGGCTGGTCGATGAAGGACTGGATCTGGCGAGAAGCCTGGAGTCAAGGGAAGTATCCGTGCGCCTTGATCTCGATGCACTGCTTTCGTCAATCGCCGACGATGCGGCCGATGCTGGCCAGGCCGTTCGCTACGAGGGATTGGCGGGGGTCCTTGTCGACGGCCAACCCAGCGCCCTGCGCCGGGCCATTGAGAACCTGATCGACAATGCCCTCAAGTACGGCATCGATGCCGATATCCGGCTGGAGCGCAACCCCGGAGAGGCCGTCATCCGCATTCTGGACCACGGCCCGGGCATTCCTGAGCAACATCTTGCGGATGTGCTCCGCCCCTTTTTCCGACTGGAAACCTCACGCTCCAGGGAAAGCGGCGGCACTGGCCTCGGCCTCACCATTGCCGGCAATCTTTTGGCCGTACAGGGCGGCAATCTGACACTTTCAAATCTTCCGGCAGGCGGACTGGAGGCACGTATCACGCTTCCGCTGGCTGCATCCTGATCGGCATTGCAGCGCCAGATCGAAGCCGCATACGACGTATCATTGCCGCATGAATCCGTACGTCACCATTGCCCGCCTGCTGCTGCAATCCGAGCGCGTTCTGTTCATCACCGGCGCCGGCGTTTCCGCTGATTCCGGCCTGCCCACCTATCGAGGCCTGGGCGGGCTCTACGAAGAGGAAATTACCGACGAAGGCTTCCCCATCGAGGAAGCACTGTCCGGAGAAATGATGACGCAGCGTCCGGACATCACCTGGAAATACCTGCTTCAGATCGAACGCAACTGCCGCGGCGCAGCACCGAATCTGGCGCACCAGGTCATAGCCGAACTGGAGCGGGTCGTTCCCGAGG
Organism: Pseudomonadota bacterium; assembly: GCA_030917225.1. GTDB lineage: Bacteria > Pseudomonadota > Gammaproteobacteria > Burkholderiales > Rhodocyclaceae > Proximibacter. Next base: position 692 of record JAUPVD010000470.1, on the reverse strand, counting down.
TCTTGGTGTTCACGCAGAACGTCGATGGCCTCCACGTTGCCGCAGGCAGCCACAGGGTGATCGAAGTTCACGGCAACCTGCATTACCTGCAGTGCACACACTGCCGTTTTCAGACACGCGTGGAAAGCTATGTCGGGCTGGGCGACCCTCCACTTTGCCCCAAGTGCTTCTCACCGATTCGCCCCTCTGTCGTTCTCTTCGGCGAAGCCCTGCCGCACTCGGCTGTCAGTGCGCTGGAAGACGCCTTTGCAACCGACTTCGACCTCGTCTTTTCCATTGGTACGTCCAGCCTTTTCCCTTATATCGTCGAGCCGGTGCTCTGGGCGCGTGCAGCAGGCACTCCAACGGTAGAAATCAACCCCGACGACACCCGCATCAGCAGCATCGTCGACTTTCCGATCAGGGCCGGCGCTGCCGAAGCCATGGGCCGTATCTGGCACGCACTGCTTGCCGAACAATGACGCGTCGCAACATCAATCGACCCCCTACCTAAGTTATAATCCCCGGCCTTTGCAGCTTCGCTGAACAGCCCCCCGTTCGCCACCGCGTTCCATCTGTTTTCCGGGCGGAAAACAGGCCAGAAGAGATCGAATGACGTTCAGACCAATCCTCACGTTTCCCATTTTGCTGTTCCTGGCCGTCAGCCCGGTTCAGGCCACCGACGCACCACTGAACCTCTCGTCGTCGTCCAG
>JAUPVD010000469.1 GCA_030917225.1 Pseudomonadota bacterium | reverse complement strand
CGCAGCGCCTGTCGACCACGGTCTCGGGGCGGATCGGCGAATGGATTGAGCTGGGCGGCAGCGGCCAGCAAGCAGCCGGAACCAATCGCGGCAATCTTTCGGTCGGCACCTCGGATGTGCGCGATAACCGCAGCGTCTGGCTGCTGGTCGAGGAGGTGAAATGATCGCTGTGCGGCGCTTCGTTCACTACGGTTGCACGCTGCTGTGCGTCGCGTGCGCTGCCCTGCCGGTGGCGGCGTCGGCACTGACCGCGGTTCGTTCGGCACCCACAGCGCAGCCCGTGAAGGTGGCTGCCGACAAGGCACGCGGCCTGCAGTTGAAGCGGGTGAGGTTCGCGCCGCTGGCCAACAGCGTGATTGGCGAGTTCGCGAGCAATGCCGAATGCGGCAATGTGACGCCGCTGTACCTCGACCAGAAATCAAGTTCCGAGCTTACTGCTGCGCTGGCCTTTGCCTTCAGCCGCAACCTGCGGGAGCTGGGCTATCTGCGCAGCACCGGCGACGATTCGGTATTCAGCGAGGCGCCGCGCAAGACCATCGAGATCGAGCTGGGCGTGCTCGTTCAGGAAATCCAGATTGCCTATTGCCGCAAGGCGGATGGTGGGCTCGAAGGCGCCGTCTATCTGAAGGCGCGCTGGGAGTTGCTGGTGCCGGCTGCGCAGAAGGTTGTTCATTCGGCCATCGTCGAAGGCGGCGTGGCCGTGCAGCGCTTTCCGACAGCGGTGGAACTCTATCGTGCAGGGGCCGATGGTCTGGTACGCAGCTTCTTTGCCGATCCGGCGGTAGTCAGCTGGCTGGGCGGCGAGAAACCGCTGCCTGCGGCCGTGCCAGTGACAGCCACGGAAACCTCGCTGCGTCTTGAATCGGCGAAGCCGCCGGCCGGCGGCATCTCGCGTGACGCCACGCTGCTGCGCGCCTCAGTGCTGACCATCGAAAGCCCGGGCAAGACCGGGAGCGGCTTTGTCATTTCGCGGCAGGGCTATGTCCTGACCAACCAGCATGTCGTCGGCAGCAACCGCTTCGTCAAGCTGCGGCTGGCGAGTGGGCGGGAACTGGTTGGCGAAGTGCTGCGCCAGAACGAGAAGCGGGATGTGGCGCTGATCAAGACTGAGAGCGGCCTCGATCCGCTCGCCTTGCGCAACGGTGATCTGTCGCCGGGCGAGACCGTCTATGCGCTTGGTTCGCCGCTGGGCGAGAAATTCAGCGGTTCGCTGACGCGCGGTATCGTCAGTGCCTATCGCGAACGCAACGGGCAGCGTTTCATCCAGAGCGACGTGACGATTCTCTCCGGTTCGAGTGGCGGTCCGCTGCTCGATGAAAGCGGCCGTGTCGTCGGCCTGACGCAAAGTGGCGTCGAGGCCGGCCGTGCGCGCATCAACCTGTTCGTGCCCATCGCCGACGGCTTGAAGGCGCTCGGCATTGCCATGCCGGAGTAGCAGCGGCAGACGGCTGGACATCATCGCCGCATACGCCGGTTTCGGGCAGAAAACCGCCGGATCGAGCGCAGCTAGGCGATTCCCAGCATCCGGTACAGCGGCAGCCGCGATTTTTTGAATTCCTCGGCACGCCGTTCGAGTTCCTGCAGGTTTTCCTTGTCGCCTTCGAGTGCCTTGCCGTCGCGCGTCAGGCTGACGCCGGCGCGCTGCAGCGCAGCCCAGGCGAATTCCGGTAAGGGTTCTTCCGATTGCATGGCGGCCAGGAACAGCACGTCGCCGCGTTCCACCTCGATGCCGCTGCCGACCACCGGCGAGGCAAGCGCCGCGACATAGCGGCCGGCGACGGCGCGTGCCAGCATCGCCCGGTTGATCGCGTCCGCCCGTTCGCGCATCGCCACCGTTGGCTCGGTCGGCTGTACGGCCACCAGATAGCGCAGGCAGAGCAGCAGATTGATGGTGTCGACGCAGACGCTCGGATGCAATCCCGCCAGGGCCGGCAAGGCAGCGAGCATTTCCACGGTGCGCGGCCCCTTGGCCAGTTCGGCAAGAATCGGCTCGCACGCAGCGCGATCAAGCGTCACCGCACCGACCGGAAGGTGTGCGTCGAAGGCGCAGTCTGCCAGCGGGCGGCGCAGCGCGAGACGCAGCTGCCGATAGCCGGCATCGAGGTCTGCCGGTTCCAGATGGCGGGCACCGCGCACGAAAATGTCGCGCCGGAACTGCGTGTTCACGGCGAAATCCCTGATCATTTCGCGCATGGCCGGATCCTTGGCCGATTGATACAAGGCGGCGGCTTCCGGCGGTATGGAAAACAGAGGGAAGTTGTTGGCGAGGGTGGTTGAACCGGCAAAGCCCAGCTTGGCAGCAGCCATGTCGCGCACGACATCGGCGTGGTGCAGCGCGACCCAGTTCTCGGAAGCGAACTCGTGCACCAGATAGGCGTCGTTGAGATCCCAAAGCCCTGCCAGCTGCTCCTGCGCCACCGGGTTGTGAACGAAGTAGGCGGCGCCGGCCTGCTCAAGCGACTTCAGGAACTCGCGGGCCGCGCCGAAGCGTTCGGCCAGCGTTTCGGCGCCGTGCCGTGCGGCAAATTCGAGCATTGCGCGCTGCATGGGCGCCTTCGGTGCCCAGCCGGGTTGCGCGTTGTATGAGATATAGACCACGCCGCCCGTCTTCAGCAATTTGCGGATCAGCGCCAGGATGTGGGCACGGTTCTCCGTGCTGACCCAGCTGTAGATGCCGTGCAGGACAATGTAGTCCATCGGCGGCAGGTCGCGCGCGAGAAGTTCGGCGAAGCTGTCCTCGAAGAGCTCAAGGTTGTCGAGCGCCGCACTGTCGGCAAGTGCGCGTGCCCCGAGCACGTGCGACGGATTGAAATCGTTGCCGTAGAAACGCCCCTGCGGCTGCATCGCCGCCAGCATCGTCAACGTGACGCCTTGCCCGAATCCGAGTTCCAGGTAGTTGAAGCCTGCTTCCGTTTCCGGGAAAGCGATGCCGCGATGCAGGAGCGCGAGGTTGAGGTGCGCCGGTGCCAGATCGGGAAAGCAATCGGCGATGTACTCGATTTCCGTGACATACCCTTCCGACCACTGTGCCATGCGTCATTTCCTTCCTGACCGGGATATGTCATTCATGTTGCCGGGGTTTGCCGGATGAGGCAAGCCGTTTGGGATTCGCTGATCAAGTCAAAATCCGTCATTCCGGCGAAAGCCGGAATCCAGAAAATTCAACGAACTGGACACCGGCTTTCGCCGGTGTGACGGACTTAATCAGTGCTTCCTTTGAGGCATATCGGATGCTCAGGCATTGACTGTCCCGACCGTTGGACTATGCTGCAGTTATTCCCGGTGGGTAATAATTTCGGTACCTGCTCGTTGTCCTACATTTCCGCATTTCTGTTCGGAGTTTTCGCCATGCGCAAGATTCTCGTCGCCGCCAGTTTTCTGCCCTTCGCCGCTACAGCCGCTCCCGTGGAACCCGGAACACCGGCTCAGCAAGCGTTTCCTACCTACTCGATCGATTTTCGCCAGGGCGTCCTGCTGGCGCAGGTCGAGTTGAACAAATCCGCTGCCGATGCTGCAGCCGCCGAAAGCGTCAAGACGACGCTTGGTGGCTACAAGGATCAGGGAAAAATCGGGAGCAGTGGCAAGGGTGGGGATGCCTACACGGCCGGTGGTTACAAGGAACAGGGCAAGACGACCGGCGCCGGCAAGGATAGCGGGGGCAGTGACAGGTACACCGCCGGTGGCTACAAGGATCAGGCCAAGACGGCCGGTGCGGGCAAGGATAGTGGGGCAAGTGACAGATACACCACTGGCGGTTACAAGGAACAGGGCAAAACGGCCGGGGCTGGCAAGGACAATTCAGGAGGTGACCGGTACACCGCCGGCGGCTATAAGGATCAGGCAAAGACGGCTGGGGCTGGCAAGGATCAACAGGGTGATGGATACACCACTGGTGGTTACAAGGAGCAGGGCAAGACGGCCGGCGCCGGCAAGGATGCCTCGTCAGCGGACGACGGCTACAAGACGGCCGGGGGATACAAGGATCACAAGGATGCCGGTGCCGGCAAGATGGTCGGCGATGGCTACAAGACGGCCGGCGGATTCAAGGAAGGTGGCGCCCCCGATGCTGGCGGCAAGGCGCTCGGCGGCGTGTCGGAATACATGAAGAGCGGCCGTGGCGCGCCGCCGGGACTTGATCGCGGGGTAACGACCGGCGAAGGCAAGATCACGACGACCCAGGGGGCGGACAAGTGGCGTCCGGCGGGCGGTATCAAGAGCGAGGAAAACGCCATGGGTGGCAAGCCCGTGGCGGAGGGCATCACGCAAGGCGGGCACAAGTTCGACGGCCCTCTCAAGGCCGGCGTTCTGGAATCCCCGACTGGCGGCAAGGCAATGCTGGCGCCCGCGATGCCCGTAGAGACCATGAAGATGGCGCCGATGCCTGCGCCGATAGCGCCGGCTGCAGGCGCTCCGTTGGCAGCACCGGCGGTCATCGCGCCGCAACCTGTCCTGCTCAAGACCCCGACGATGGTGCCGTCGGTTCTGCCTACCAAATAGGCTCGCTGGGTCGGCGGCGGCCCGCACTCGCGCGCCGCCGATAGTGCAGAGTGTTTCGTTCGGCTTCAGTCCCTCGTCAGGAAGCGCTCCAGTGCTTCCGCTACCTTTTCCGGCTGGTCATGCTGCAGGTTGTGGCTGCTGGCCGTGATCGTTTCCACCTGTGAATTCCTGAAGCTGGCGAGCCGTCGCAGGCGCTCGTCGGGGTCGTCGCCGAAACGTTCATGGACGAAGCCATCGTCTGCCTCCAGCATCAGCACCGGGGCCTCGATCGCGCCCCAGCAGGCCGTCTGGTCGTCGATGCGGTAGAGGATCGGTGCCGGCACCCGGTGCCAGGGGTCGCAGGCCATCTGCACCCGCCCGTCGTCGAGCACGCGGCTGAGTGCGTGCGCGAGATAGGCCGCTTTTTCTCCGCTCAGACGAGGATTCACCTGCTGCATGCGCCGCTGCAGTGCCGCGTGGTCGGCATAGGTGTTCAGGCGCGGCGTCGTGCCGAGATGATCGAGCCACTGCCCGAGCTGCTTGGGCGCATCCTTCGACACGGTCGCCATCAGGCCGAGAAAGTCGAGCATGGCCACCTGTGAAACCCGCTGCGGCCGGGCGCTGGCGTAGATTGCCGCGATATTGGCGCCCATGCTGTGGCCGACCAGGCGGGCCGGCCGGTCCGGCGAATAGTGTGCGAGCAGCGCGTCGAGGTCGCCGTAGTAGTCGGGGAACCAGTACGGTCGGCCCAGCCATTCGGACTCGCCATAGCCGCGCCAGTCCGGCGCAATGACGTGCCATTCCTGCTGCAGTGCCTCGACGAGGAACTGGAAGGTCGGCGACGAATCCATCCAGCCATGT
>JAUPVD010000039.1 GCA_030917225.1 Pseudomonadota bacterium | reverse complement strand
TTGGGCAGCTGGGCGAAGTCGAAGGCGCGGTCCGGGTTGCCGACGTTCATCATGATCTTGGTCGGAATCGGCGGCATGGTGCCGACTTCACGCTCGGTGACCCCGAAATCGAGCTTGCCGCGATACACGTGGCCGGTATCGCCCTCGGCGCACGAGGCGGTGACGATTTCGCCTTCGGAAAGCGTCTCGGTCGCGTCGCCGCAGCCGACGATTGCTGGGATGCCCAGTTCGCGGGCGATGATCGCCGCGTGGCAGGTGCGGCCGCCACGGTTGGTGATGATCGCCGCGGCGCGCTTCATCACCGGCTCCCAGTTCGGGTCGGTCATGTCGGCAACCAGCACGTCGCCCGGCTGCACCTTGTCCATTTCCTTCGGGTCGTGCACGACGCGCACCGGGCCGACGCCGATCTTCTGGCCGATGGCACGGCCGGACGACAGCACCTTGGAGAAGGACTTCAGCTTGAACTTCTGCAGGCGCTCGTGGCCTTCCTGCGACTTCACCGTTTCCGGGCGGGCCTGCAGGATGTACAGCTTGCCGTCGTTGCCGTCCTTGCCCCACTCGATGTCCATCGGGCGGCCGTAGTGCTTCTCGATGATCATCGCGTAGCGGGCCAGTTCCTCGACTTCGGCGTCGTTGATCGAGAACTGGTGGCGATCGGCTTCGGCCACATCGACGGTGCGTACCGACTTGCCGGCGGCCTTCTCGGCCGAGAATTCCATCTTGATCATCTTCGAGCCGAGGTTGCGGCGGATCACGGCTTTCTTGCCGGCGGCCAGCATTGGCTTGTGCACGTAGAACTCGTCCGGGTTCACGGCGCCCTGCACCACCGTTTCGCCCAAGCCATAACTGGCGGTGACGAAGACCGCATCGCGGAAGCCGGATTCGGTGTCGAGCGTGAACATGACGCCCGCAGCACCGGTATCGGAACGCACCATGCGCTGTACGCCGGCCGACAGGGCCACGTCGGCGTGGATGAAGCCCTTGTGCACGCGGTAGGAAATGGCGCGGTCGTTGTACAGCGAGGCGAAGACTTCCTTGATCGCGTGCAGGATGTTGTCCAGCCCGTGGATGTTGAGGAAGGTTTCCTGCTGGCCGGCGAACGAGGCGTCCGGCAGGTCTTCGGCGGTGGCCGAGGAGCGCACGGCGAAGGACATGTCGGCGGTCGAATCAGCGACGAGACGCTGGTATTCGGCACTGATCTCCACCGTCAGCGCAGTCGGGAAAGGGGTATCCATGATCCACTTGCGAATCTGCTCACCGCAGATGGCCAGTGCATTGACGTCATCGACGTCGAGCGCATCGAGCGACGCGTTGATCTTGGCATCGAGCCCGCTCTGCGCCAGGAATTCACGGTAGGCATGCGCCGTCGTGGCAAAACCACCCGGCACGCGCACGCCGGAATCGGCAAGCTGGCTGATCATTTCGCCCAGCGACGAGTTCTTGCCGCCGACCTGTTCAACATCGGTCATGCGCAGTTTTTCAAAGGGAATGACGAGCGGCTCCATGCGGAATCCTTTCAAAGGGGAGAGATCAGGAGATTGAGGAAGCGGAAAAATCAGTGGTATTGGCGCTGAGGCGCCGTTCGGCGGTCTGCCGACGCGCGGCCGAGCGCAGCGACTGCGCCAGCGACTCGCGAACGAAGTCGATATGCGTTTCTGCCGCCGCTCGTGCCGCCGACGGCTTGCGCTCGGTGATGGCAGTATGGATTGCGGCGTGCTGGCTCTTCAAGAGCGAGATCGCTGCCGGAATGGTCTTCAGTTCGCCGAGGTTGAGGCGGATGTTGTCCTGCATCAGGCGCAGCAGTGCGGCCGAGAGGTGGCCGATCAGCACGTTGTGGGTGGCTTCGCCGATGGCCTGGTGGAAATCGATGTCGGTCGAGGCGCGGCGCTCGGAATCATCCGCGTCGAAAGCCTGGTTCATCGCCTCGAAAGCCTGGTTGAGGCGGGTCAGGTCGGCGTCGGTGGCGCGTTCGGCGGCCCACTCGGCGGCCTGACCCTCAAGCATGCGGCGGAATTCGAGCAGATCCTCGCGCAGGTTCGGGTGCGCGCCCATCATGTCCTGCCAGGGGTCGAAGAAGGTCGATTCAAGACGGTCGGTGACATAGGTGCCACCGCCCTGCCGACTCTGTACCATGCCCTTTGACGCCAGCTTCTGGATCGCTTCACGCAGCGAGGGACGCGACACCCCCAGCTCGACTGCGAGTTCACGCTCCGGCGGCAGGCGATCGCCCGGCTTGAGCGAGCCTTCCAGGATGCGGCGCTCCAGCGAAGCAGCAACGGCATCGGAAATTCGCGGCACCTGAACCTTGTTCTGCGGCATGGAAAAAAGAACTCTCGATTGGTAAGACCAGCAAATTTTAATCAGCAATTGCGGAAACTGCAAGTGTAAATTCAAGCTCTCAATATTGACTAAGTAACGGTTGTATCGTACATTTTCGAAACCGTAAATATTGGTTTGACCAATTACCCATCGGAGACAACATGCAACGAAACCTCCCCGCCGGCCCGCGTCCCAAGGACGTTTATTTCTTTGCCACCTGCCTCGTCGACCTGTTTTGCCCGGAGGCAGGGATGGATGCCATCCAGCTTCTGGAGCGCGAGGGCATCACCGTGCACTTCCCCGAAAACCAGACCTGCTGCGGCCAGCCGGCCTACACCAGCGGCTATGCCGACGAGGCGCGCGCCGTGGCCAAGGTACAGCTCGACCTGTTCCCGGAAAACTGGCCGGTAGTGGTGCCTTCTGGCTCCTGCGGCGGCATGATGCGCCACCACTACCCGAAGCTGTTTGCGGAAGACCCGATGCTGAAAGCCAAGGCCGAGAATCTCGCCGAGCGCGTGTTCGAGCTGTCCGAATTCCTGCTCAAGGTGCTCAACGTCAAATGGAAAGATTCGGGAAAGCCAACCAAGGTCACCCTGCACACCTCCTGCTCGGCCCGCCGCGAAATGGGCACGCATCTGCACGCCCGCGAACTGCTCGCCCAGCTTGATGGCGTCGAGGTCCTGCAGCAATCGCACGAGTCGGAATGCTGCGGCTTCGGCGGCACCTTCTCCGTGCGCCAGCCGGCGATTTCCGGCGCCATGGCCAGCGACAAGGCCGATGCGCTAAAGGAAACTGGCGCCGACGCCTTCCTCTCCGCCGACGGTGGCTGCCTGATGAACATCAACGGCACACTGGAAAAGCGCCGCGACAGTTTCCGCGGTCAGCACCTCGCCAGCTTCCTGTGGGAACGCACTGGCGGTAATAAAGGGGAAAAAGCATGAGCGCCCGCGACAAGATCCTCGCCAAGCTGCGCGCTGCGCCGGCGCAGCCGCTGGCTTCGCCCGATACCAGCATCAGCACCCATTACGCCAGCCTGCCGCGCACAGCGAAGGACAAACTGGCACAGGAGTTCGCGGAGAAGATCACTGCCTGGCATGCCGAAGTGCATACCGTGCCGCGCAGCCAGTGGGTCGAGAAAGCGCGTGCCGTCGTCGCCGAAAAAGGCATCGCTACCCTGCTCTACGCGCCGGCCACGGCGCACGGCAAGGAATTGGCGGCCTCCGGCATTGCTGGCCTGAAAGCCTATGACCAGCCGATCGAAGCCTGGAAGCAGGAAATGTTCGACGGCATCGACGCCGCAATCACCGGCACCCGTGGCGCTATCGCCGAAACCGGCACCATGATTCTGTGGCCGGATGCGGACGAGCCGCGCCTGATGTCGCTGGTGCCGCCGATCCACATCGCGCTGGTCGATGCCGACGCGATCCTGCCGACGCTCTACGATGCAATCACCGTGCAGGGCTGGTCGAAAGGTTTGCCGACCAACGCGCTGCTCGTCACCGGCCCGTCGAAGACTGCCGACATCCAGCAGACGCTGGCCTACGGCGCGCACGGGCCCAAGGAATTGATCGTGCTGCTGCTCACCGGGGAGGCGCAATCATGACCACGCAACCGATGCAGTTCGTTCCCGGCTCCGAGTTCAAGCGCCGCGCCGCCGAGGTGGTGGCCAATCCTTTCCTCAGGAAGAGCTTCCGTGGCGCCATGGATTTTCTGATCGCCAAGCGCGCCGCGCAGTTTCCCGACCCGGAGTTGCTGGAACGCCAGCGCACGCTGGCCGAGGAAATCCGCCGCTACAGCCTGTCGCGCCTGCCGGCCCTGCTCGAACAGCTGGAAGCCAATCTGGTCAAGAACGGCGTCAAGGTGCACTGGGCGGAAAGCCCGGATGAGGCCAACGCCATCATCCTCGGCATCTGCCGCCAGCACGACGCCAAGCTGATGGTCAAGGGCAAGTCGATGGTCAGCGAGGAAGTCGAGCTGAACCACGCCATGGACGCCGCCGGCATCGAGGCGCTGGAGTCGGACATGGGCGAGTACATCGTCCAGCTGGCCGGCGAGAAACCCTCGCACATCATCATGCCGGCGATCCACAAGACCAAGCAGGACATCGCCAAACTGTTCGCCGAGAAGGTGCCGGGCGTGGCCTATACCGAGGATGTCGATGCACTGATCCAGGTCGGCCGCGACGTGCTGCGCCGCAAGTTCCTCGACGCCGACATCGGCCTTTCCGGCGTCAACTTCGCCGTCGCCGAAACCGGCAGCCTGTGCCTGGTTGAGAACGAAGGTAACGGCCGCATGTGCACGACGGTGCCGAACGTGCATATCGCCATCACCGGCATCGAGAAGGTGGTCGAGAAGCTGGAGCACGTGGTGCCGCTCTACGGCCTGCTGACGCGTTCGGCCACCGGCCAGGCGATCACCACCTACTTCAACGTCATCACCGGCCCGCGCCGCGAAGGCGAAAAGGACGGCCCGCGCGAAATGCATCTGGTGCTGGTCGACAACGGCCGCACGCAGGCCTATGCCGACGAGCAGTTGCGGCAGACGCTGCAGTGCATCCGCTGCGGCGCCTGCATGAACCACTGCCCGGTCTATACCCGCATCGGCGGCCATGCCTACGGCACCACCTACCCCGGCCCGATCGGCGAGATCATTTCGCCGCACATGATGGGGCTGGCGGCCACGCACGTGCTGCCCGGCGCCTCGACGCTGTGCGGGGCCTGCGGAGAAGTGTGCCCGGTGAAGATCCCGATCCCCGACCTGCTCGTCCGCCTGCGCGAGGAAGCAACACACGACGCCAAGCCCGGCCATGCGCCGCTGGTCGGCCAGGGCGCCGGCAAGACCACCTTCGCTTCGCTGGCCTACAAGGGCTTCGCCTTCCTCTACAGCCGGCCGGCGTTGTACCGGACCTTCGCCTGGGCGGCGACGCGCTTCCGCTTCCTGACGCCAAGCAATCAGGCCGGATGGACGGCCACGCGAACACCGCTGAAGCCGGCTGCAAAAAGCTTGCGCGATCTGCTCGC
>JAUPVD010000468.1 GCA_030917225.1 Pseudomonadota bacterium | reverse complement strand
TTGGCTATTTCGACCAATTGCATTGGTTGTTCCGGAAAAATCGAATGCAACTCGTGCCGGATTAGCAACGCTGAAACTTGACGGAGGCGCTACCAAGGGCTGTTTAAGCGTCAGTTTCACCAAAACGCCACCTGCCTGCTGCGCTACATTGATGGACTGCACCTCATTCGCCGCCGAGGGCGCCTCTTGGGCAGCAGCGGTTCCGACAACCGTCACGACACTGAGCACCCAAAGCAATCTGCGATAAATGTATTTCATCATTTCCCCTCCTTGGCCTGCAAGAGCAGCGTACTGGTTCGCTCAACCCAATCCCCGGCGGGGTCCTGTACCAACTCACGCAGATTCATTTCCGATTCCGAAATTTTTGTGATAACTCCAAAATTCTGCCCCATGTAACTTCCTGCCCGAACTTGATGCAAGTTGCCGTCAACCTGGACGATGCCATGAGTTTGTCGGTTTTTTGTCAAAGAACCGACGTACTTGATTGACTCCAACGGATAGGATTCAAGCGGCTCTCTCGGGCGATTCATGTCCGGTTGCAAGCCCCCGCCACTGGCTTGCTTGTTATCAACCAACATCTTCGCGGGCCGAAAAGGATCGACAAGACCTGCGGCATCGTATGCCACAGGTTCATACGGCTTAACCTGAGGAAGTGGCGAAATCTTGCCGCGGAAGTCCTTTGTCTCTTCCTTCATCCACTGCCGCAGTTCGTCTTGCTCCCCCCCGGAGCATGCTGCCAAGGCTATGGCTACCAACAGAAAAATAGCGGTATTTCGACTCATTTTTGCCCGCCTTTCTTGGCATCCTGTGCAGCTTTTCGCTGTCGCGCCAGCTCTTCTTCATCAAGGTAACGGAACGTTTTCGTGACAGCATCAAGGACTAACGCTCCGTCCTTTGCCTGAGTACTGATAGCCAAATTATTTAGCGTCACGATACGTGACAATCGGCCAATGTCCCCCGCAAATGCCCCGAAGTCATGATAGCTACCGACCAATCTGACCGAAATCGGCAGTTCCGCATAAAAATCTTTGACCAGCTCCTGCCCTGGTTTGAAAAGCTCAAACTGCAACCCACGCCCCATGCCCGCCTGGTTGATTTCCACTAACAGGGATTCAACTTCAGATTTGTTCGGCAACTGCTTGAGAAGAGCACCGAAGGAACGATCGATTTCGTTCAATTGCTGCAAGTGAAGATCAAGATTAACTGCCTGACGCTTCTTGTTGAGATACTCTTCCTTGAATGTAATTTCCTGCTTCTGCTTGGTTTCGAGTTCATCAAGCTGGTCTTGCCAAACGAACCACCACCCAGCACCAATGAGTGCAGAAAATAGGCCCACCAGAACGACCACTTTAGGAATAGTTGGCCATGTCCCAACATCATTCGGATTCAGCCGACGAAAATCTTCGATGATTGACTGGAAATCAACATTAGGTAGCGCAGGTTTTTTCATTTCTTGTTACCCCCTGCTGCTGAATTGGATTTACTGTCAGCCGTCGGCGCCACGCGGGTGATAACTGCCGTAAGGCCAAATTCACTGACGCGCCGCTTGTCCACTGTTACCGCTTTGATTTCGATCAGTTTCGGGGCTTCCACCCAAGGAGAGGCTTCCAGATTGCGCATTAGCGTTGACACACGAGCGTTTGACTGAGTGTATCCAGTCATCGTTATCCGCCGATCTTCCTGTTTCAGCGACTTCAGATAGACACCTTCCGGCATCTGCTTGACCATTTCGTTCAGCAACTGAACTGCTTCCGCACGATCGCTTTGCAAGGATTCAATGATTTGCTTGCGTGAAAGAAGCGCCGCCGTCTGCTCTTTCAGGCGCTTGATTTCCTCAAGCTGTTTGTCCAGAACCGCTATTTCCTTCTTCAGGAAGTCGTTGCGCTCATCCTGGGTCGTGATGTACCCGCTGATAATGCTGTAGCCAAGAAAAACAATCAGTCCGGCCAAGACAGCGACGAGCGCTGTCAGCACAAAGAACTGCTGGCGTTTCGCCTTTCGTTTTTCCTCGCGATGCGGGAGGAGGTTGATGCGTATCATTCGTCGAACCTCCGCATGGCGAGTCCGCAGCACACCAACAAGGATGAGGCGTCAGCAAGAAGGTTGCGCGCCTTCACGCGATCGGAGAGCACCATATTGGCAAACGGGTTGGCAACAATCGTATTGATCTGGGTCCGCGATGCGACCGCCTCATCCGCCCCCGGCAACACCGCACAGCCCCCCGCCAATACAACGTGATGAACCTGATTGAACTGGGTGGAAGTAAAGAAAAACTGCAGTGCGCGAGAAACCTCAAGGGCCATGTTTTCGACAAACGGCCGAAGCAACTCTGCCTCGTAGGTATCCGGCAGATTGTTGGCACGCTTGGCAGTCTCTGCTTCCTCGAAGCTCATGCCGTATTGCCGCGCAATATCCTGCGTCAGCTGATTGCCGCCGAAGGCCTGCTCACGGGCGTAAACCTGCTGCGCGTTCTTCAATACCGTGAGGTTCATCGAGTTTGCCCCGACGTCGACCAGCGCGATGATCTGGTTCTGGCCGCCGTCCGGCAACTGCTTTTCAATCAGCTCAAAGGCTGACAGCGTCGCGTAGGACTCGACATCCATCACCACCGGCTTCAATCCTGCAGCCTCGGCTACCGCCACCCGGTCTTCCACTCGCTCCTTGCGCGAAGCCGCTATCAGCACCTCGATTTCATCGGGCGATGAAGGCGCCGGGCCAACCACCTGGAAGTCCAGGTTCACTTCGTCCAGCGCGAACGGTATGTACTGATTGGCCTCGGACTCGACCTGCATCTCCAGGTCTTCTTCCCGCTGCCCGGCTGGAACGATGATTTTCTTTGTAATGACTGCGGCGGCCGGCAAAGCCATCGCCACATTTCGCGTCGAAGTAGCCAGCCGCTTCCAGGCCTTCTTCACAGCCTCGGCGGCAGCCTCCAGGTTGACGATGTTGCCATCGGCGACAACGTCCTTGGCCAGGACTTCGATCGTATACCGCTCGACTCGAAACCCTTCCTTGCCGCCGCCCGACAACTCGACCAGCTTGACGGCGGACGAACTAATGTCCAGACCAATCAGCGGTCGTGCCTTCGTATTGAAGATCGAGAGATCAATCTGCAAGTCGCTATCCTCGGCAAAAAAACGTTTTGAAATGAATACTTAGCGTCGTTATACAATAATCTACGTTAGATGCTAGCAACAAGCATTGGTCATGTAAAGCAATTTTTCTCTCTGAGAATGCGCCGCGTATAATTCGCGCCACACTCCCAATTCCGGATTACTGCCTTGCCTTCCCTGCTGCGCTGGATACTTTATCCATTCATTCTTGTTGGCGGCTTCGTGCTGATCGGCGTTGCCGTCGTCGCCATCGTTCTTGTTCTCACCTACCCGAATCTGCCGTCACTTGAAGCCCTGACCGACTACCGGCCCAAGGTACCGCTGCGCGTTTTTACCGCCGACGGCCACCTGATCGGCGAATTCGGCGAAGAGCGACGCAATGTGGTGCGCATTGACGAAGTGCCCGACCTGATGAAACAGGCGATTCTTGCAGCGGAAGACGAGCGTTTCTACCAGCACGGCGGCATTGACACCCTCGGCATGACCCGTGCCGCCATCATGAACCTCGTTTCGGGCGGCAAAAAACAGGGCGCCAGCACGATCACCCAGCAGGTGGCACGCAACTTCTTCCTTACCACTGAAAAGACTTATACCCGTAAGCTGTACGAAGTACTGCTGTCGTTCAAGATCGAGCACAACCTCAGCAAGGACCAGATTCTCGAGCTCTACGTCAATCAGATCTTCCTCGGGCAGCGCGCCTACGGTTTTTCTGCGGCCGCCCAGATCTATTTCGGCAAGTCGTTGAAAGACTTGAATGCTGCAGAAGCTGCGATGCTGGCCGGATTGCCGAAAGCCCCCTCCATTTTCAACCCGGTGGTTAACCCGAAGCGGGCAAAACTGCGCCAGCAATATGTACTCCGCCGGATGCGCGAAATGGGGGCGCTCGACGAAAAACAACACGAAGCTGCCATGAAGCTGCCTCTGATCGTGAAGCGTGACGCCAGCGAATTTTCGATTCATGCCGAATACGTTGCCGAGATGGCGCGTCAGATTGCCGCTGAGCGTTACCCGGACGATGTTTACACCCGCGGCCTGCGCGTCTTCACCACGATTACCAAAGCCGACCAGCAAGCTGCCTACGCCAGTCTGCGTCGCGGGGTTTTCGACTACGACCGTCGTCATGGCTATCGCGGGGCGGAATCCTACGTAGACATGAAGAATGTGTCATCCGACCAAGACGAAACGTTGGATGAACTTCTGTCCGACATCAGCGGCAGCGAAGACCTCTCGCCGGCTATCGTACTGGAAGCGCAATCCAAGCTGGTCAAGGCCTACCGCAAGGGCGGCGACCTGATCAACCTGACTGGCGACGCCCTCAAGTTCGCCACGCGCATGCTTGATGAGAAAGCCCCGCCGAACAAGCGCATCCGGCGCGGCGCGGTGATCCGCGTGCAGAAGGACGACAAGGGCAACTGGCAGATCGTGCAGATGCCAGAGGTTGAATCGGCCTTCGTTTCAGTCGACCCGCAAACGGGCAGCATCCGCTCGCTCGTCGGCGGCTTCGACTTCAACCGCAACAAGTTCAACCACGTCTCGCAGGCCTGGCGCCAGCCGGGGTCGAGTTTCAAGCCGTTCATCTACTCGGCGGCACTGGAGAAGGGCTTCACCCCGACCTCGGTGATTCAGGACGAACCAATTGTCTTCCCGGCCTCGGTCACCGGCAGCCAAGCGTGGGAGCCCAAGAACTACGACGGCAAGTATGAAGGCCCGATGAAGCTGCGGACGGCGCTGGCCAAATCAAAGAACATGGTATCGATCCGCATCCTGCAGTCCATCGGCACGCACTATGCGCAGGATTACGCGACCCGCTTCGGCTTCGATGCCGACAAGCACCCGGCCTATCTGACCATGGCCCTCGGCGCCGGCTCGGTCACCCCGTGGCAGATGGTTTCGGCCTACTCGATCTTCGCCAACGGCGGCTACCGCATCCAGCCATTTGTCGTGCAGGACATCCGCGACGAAAAGAATCAGGTACTGGCACAGGCGCAGCCCATCCCGCCGGGCATCGAGGAAATGCGGGCCATCGATCCGCGCAACGCCTACGTGATGGACAGCCTGCTGCGTGACGTCACCATCTACGGCACCGCCGCCCGCGCCTCCAACATCCTCAAGCGCAAGGATCTGGCAGGGAAGACCGGCACCACCAACGAACACGTCGACGCCTGGTTCTGCGGCTATCAGCAGACACTCGCCGGCTGCGCCTGGATCGGTTTCGACCAGCCGAAAAACCTCGGCAACGGGGAAACCGGCGGCGCCTCGGCCCTTCCGATCTGGATCGGCTACATGCAGAAGGCGCTCAAGGACGTGCCGGAATCCTTCCAGCCAGTGCCGGAAGGCCTCGTCGCCAAGGAAGTGGCCAGTTCCAGCAAGGGGCCGGCAAAAGAATTCTTCTACAAGGAAAATGTGCCGGCGGAAGTCCCGGAGCAGCAGCCAGGCGACGCTGAAACGAAGGCCGTCGACTAGGCGAGTACGACCGGCTCTCCCGCCTGTGCCGTTGCCAGCCGGGAGAGCTTGGCCATCAGTTCCTCACTGTCACGGGTATCCAGCCAGACCGTCCCGTCGTAGCGAAAATGAAAGCCGCCGGATTTTGCCGCGACCCAGATTTCCTGCGCGACAGAATGACGATTAACAATGATCTTGCTGCCGTCGGCGAACTCGATCTCCATAACCCCGCCGGCAGCCAGTTCAAAATCCAGATCGACACCGCTGGCCTCCAGCCCGTGTTCGATTTTTTCCAGCGCCGCGCCTGACAGCGCGGCAAATTCGGTCTCATTCATCCTGTGCTACCATCCAATTTTTCGCGTTACAGACCCATGCGCCACTCAATTCCCCTGGCCGCGCTGCTCGCCATTTCAACCTTGAGCGCCTGCGGCACTCGCGGCGGCCTTCAACTGCCGCCTGGACCGCCCCCCGCCCCGCTATTCGGCAACCCGCCACCGCCAAAGCCTGTCCAGAAGCCGGACACGCCAACCGCAGAACCCGCCAGCGCCGGCGATACTAACACGGCCACGGAAGCCCAAAAATGACCGCTTTCAGTCTGAAAAACGGCACACTGCATGCCGAGAACGTCGCTCTCGCCAGCATCGCCGAGCGCTTCGGCACTCCTTGCTATGTTTACTCCCGCGCCGCACTTGAAGCCTCACTCGACGAATTCCTCGCCGAACTGCAAGGCATCGATGCCCTCGTCTGCTACGCAGTCAAGGCCAATTCCAACCTTGGCATCCTGAACCTGTTTGCGCGCCGTGGCGCCGGTTTCGACATCGTTTCCGGCGGCGAACTGCAGCGCGCGTTAGCCGCTGGTGCCGACCCGCAAAAAATCGTCTTCTCGGGTGTCGGCAAGACCGCCGACGAAATGCGGCTGGCGCTGAACACCGGCATTCTCTGTTTCAACGTCGAATCGGCTCCCGAACTCGACCGGCTGAACGAGGTTGCCGGCAGTATCGGAAAAAAGGCGTCCATCAGCCTGCGTGTGAATCCGAATGTCGATGCCAAGACCCACCCTTATATTTCGACCGGCCTGAAGGAAAACAAGTTCGGGGTCGCCTATGAAGATGCCCTCGCGCTTTACCGCCATGCTGCGGCACTACCCAACATCGCGATCAGCGGCATCGACTGCCACATTGGTTCACAGTTGCTTGACCCCGCTCCCTTTGCTGAAGCCCTCGACAAGATCCTGCTGCTGGTCGACCAACTGGCGGCCGAAGGCATCCAGTTGCACCACATCGACCTCGGCGGTGGCCTTGGAATCCGCTACAGCGACGAGACAGCACCAACCGTAAAAAGCTACCTCGGCCCGCTGCTCGCCAAGCTCGCCGGCCGCAAGCTGAAGATCGTGCTTGAACCGGGCCGCCGCCTGGTCGGCAACGCAGGACTGCTGCTGACCAAAGTCGAATACCTCAAGCCCGGTGAGGTAAAGAACTTCGCCATCGTTGACGCCGCCATGAACGACCTCGCTCGCCCGGCACTCTATGATGCGTGGCACGACATACTGCCGGTTGCACCACATACCGGCGCCGAGCAGTCGTGGGAAATCGTCGGTCCGGTCTGCGAATCCGGCGATTTTCTGGGCCACGGCCGTTCACTCGCGCTCCAGCCCGGCGACTTGCTGGCGATCATGTCCGCCGGCGCCTACGGCATGGCCATGAGCTCCAACTACAACACCCGCCCCCGCGCCGCCGAGGTGCTGGTCGACGGCAATCAGGTGCATCTCGTTCGCCGCCGTGAGACTGTCGAGCAATTGCTCGCTCAGGACGCAATGCTGCCATGACGCTTCGCTTTCTCGCCGCCCTCGCCTGCGCTGGGCTGATCACGGCGTGCAGCCAGAAAGCGGAGGAAAAGAAACCAGCCGGCCCACCGCCGGCACAGATCACCGTCACCCAGGCCAAGGCCATGCCGCTCGAAGTTGTCGAGCGAACGCTGGGTACGCTGGAAGCCATCAACGATCCAAAGATCGCGGCCGAGGTCGCCGGCCGCATCACCCGGATAGCGGTGCGCGCTGGCGAGGTCGTCAAGAAAGGGCAGTTGCTGGCCGAACTCGACCCCGCCGACGCCTCCCAGCAACTCCGCACAGACCAGGGCGAAATCGCCCGAACCGAAGCCTTGCTGGCACAACAGGAACGCCTGCTGGTCCGTCAGCGCGAGTTGGTGCAGAAGAGCTTCATTTCAAAAAATGCGCTCGACGACGCCACCGCCCAGCGAGACGCGCTACGCGGCCAGCTTGACGCGGCTCGGGGCAAGGCGGGCATTTCCGGAAACAACCTGAAGAAGACCCGCGTGATTGCCCCTCTGGACGGAATTGTCGAAGAACAGATCGCGTCGGCCGGCGACTACGTCAAGCTCGGTGACCCGCTGTTCAGGCTCGTCTCCAACGCTGTCCTGCGCGCCCACCTGCCCTTTCCGGAAAGTGCAGCACAACGCCTGCAGCGCGGCCAGCCGGTCAAGTTGATCAGCCCGTTGCTGCCCGGCAAGCTCATCAACGGCGAGGTTGAGGACATCCGCCCGACCCTGACCGAGACCAGCCGCACAATCGACGTCATCGCCCGTGTCGAAAGCACTCCGGAGCTGCGGGGCGGAGGTTCGGTCGACGCTGCCGTGGTTATCGGCCAGAAGAACCAAGCCATTCTGGTCCCCGAACAGTCCGTGGTGCTGCGCCCGGCCGGCAAGGTCGTTTATGCGATCAACGACGGCAAGGCACAGCAGCGCGTGGTTGAAACCGGCACCAAGCAGGCCGGCATGATCGAGATCATCAAGGGCATCCAGGCCGGCGAAACTGTCGCCCTCGACGGTGCCGGCTTCCTCACCAATGGTGCCGCTGTCAACATCCAGGAACGCGCCAAACCGGTTGCCGCAGCAGGCAGCAGCCCAGCAGAAAAGCCCCAGACGCCGCCGGCTGAAGCCGCCAAATGACCCTGCCCGAACTGTCGATCAAGCGCCATGTGCTGGCCTGGATGCTCAGTCTGGTGCTGGTGCTCTTCGGTTACATCGGCTACGAGCGTATCGGCATGGACCGCTACCCGTACATCGAATTTCCGGTCGTTTCAGTCAGCACCACGCTGAAGGGAGCCAACCCGGACATCGTCGACGCCTCGATCACCAACATCCTCGAAAGCTCGGTCAACTCGACGCCGGGCATCGAGCACATCCAGTCCACCTCGTCACCGGGGGTGTCGGTGATCAACATCACCTTCAACCTCGAAAAGCGGATCGACGTTGCCTTCAATGAGGTCCAGGCCAAGGTCAATCAAGTGTTGCGCCGCCTGCCCAGGGAGGTTGACCCGCCGATCGTTGCCAAGGTCGAGACCAACGCCCAGCCGATCATGTGGCTGGCGCTGCAAGGCGACCGCACGCAGCAGCAACTCAACCAGGACGCGATCAATACGCTGAAGAAGCGGCTGGAAACCATCGATGGCGTCGGCGAGGTCCGTCTCGGCGGGCGCCGCGACCGCACCATCCGCGTCAATCTTTTGCCGGACCGCATGGTGGCCATGAACGTCACGGCACAGGACATCAGCGAGGCCTTCGCCAAGGAGCACGTGCAACTGGCCGGCGGTTTCATCGTTGGCGCCGCCACCGAGAATCTGGTCAAGCTCGACCTCGAATTCCACACCATCGACGATCTGAAACAGATGGTCGTCGCGTGGAAAGATGTCAAAGGTGGCAACGCCCCGATCCGCCTGCAGGACATCGCCGAGGTTGAGGACGGCCTCACCGATTTCCGTCAGCTCGCCCGTTTCAACGGCGAGATGACCATCGGACTGGGCATCGTCAAGGTGGCCAACACCAACACGGTCGCCATCGTCGACAAGATCAAGGCCAAGCTGGACAACGAACTGCGGCCGCAGTTGCCGCCGGGGCTGAAACTGAGCATTGTCTCCAACGACGCCGTGTTCATCCTCGAGATCGTCAATTCATTGAAGGAGCATCTGCTCGAAGGAACACTGCTGGCGGCATTGGTCGTCTGGATTTTCCTGCGTTCGGTGCGTTCGACGCTGATCATCTCGCTGGCTATCCCGGTCTCGCTGATGGGCGCCATCGCCGTCATCTACTTCTTCGGCTACACGCTCAATTCCCTGACCCTGCTGGCGCTATTGCTGCTGATCGGTGTCGTGGTGGACGACGCCATCGTCGTGCTGGAAAACATCTTCCGGCACCGCGAAGAGCTTGATGCCGACCCGGTTTCGGCGGCAGTCAACGGCGCCAATGAGGTTGTCTTCGCGGTTTTTGCCGCCACCCTATCGCTGGTCGCCATCTTCGCCCCGGTCATCTTCATCAGCGGCATCATCGGTCAGTTCTTCCGTTCATTTGCCGTCGTCGTCACCTTCGGCGTGCTGGTATCCCTGTTCGTCTCGCTGACGCTCACCCCCATGCTCTGCTCGCGCTTCCTGCGTGTAACCGAGAAAGGTCATGAACACGGCCCGATCTACCGGCGCATCGAAGCCTTCTTCGTCGCGCTCGAAGCGTTCTACAGGAAGATGCTCGACTGGGCGCTGGGGCACCGCTGGAAAGTGGTTTTTCTGACGCTTGTCACGGTTGCCTCGAGCGGCATCTTCTTCGTCAATATCGGCAAGGCTTTTGCGCCGGAACAGGACGAAGGCCGCTTCCTCGTTTACCTGCGCACACCGCTCGGCTCGTCGATCGATTACACCAACACACGCCTGCACATGGTCGAGGAAGTGCTACGCAGCCACCCGGAAGTATTCACCGAATTCGCACTGATCGGCCTCGGTTCTGCCGGCCAGGTCAACCAGGGCACCGTCGTCGCCCGCATGCTGCCACGCAACGAACGCAAACTCAGCCAACAGGAACTGCTGCCCATCCTGCGAAAGGAACTGGCGCAGATTCCCGGTGCCCGCGCCTTCGCCGCCCCCTACCCGATGGTGCAGGGCCAGCGCGGCGAACCGCTGCAGTTTGTGCTGGTCGGCGAGAAACTGCCGGAAATCGGCCGGCTGACACGCGAATTGCAGGCCAAGCTGTCTACTGAACCCGGCCTCGGTCGTGTCGACACCGACCTCCAGCTCGATCTGCCGCAACTCGTCTTCAAGCCTGATCGCCTGCGTATCGCCTCGTCGAACCTGACCACCCAGGACGTCGCTGCCGCCGTCAACATGCTCACCGGCGGCATCGACATTGCCAAGTTCAACGACGAACCCGGCGACGGCGAACGCTACGACATCCGCGTCAAGGCCAAGGAAGGTCAATTCACGCAACCCAGCGACCTGGCCAAGATCTGGCTGCGTGCGAAGGACGGTAAACTGGTGCGCCTCGATTCGGTCGCTTCGTTCAGCGAGACATTGGGGCCGGCGGTGATCGGTCGCTTCGACCTGCAGTACGCCGCGACCTTCTTCGCCACCCCGACCATGCCCCTCGGCGAAGCAGTCACCCGCGTCAAGGAAATTGCCGCTGAACTGCTGCCCACCGGCTATCGGATCAAGCTGATCGGCCAGGCCGAAGAATTCGGCAAGACGGTGAAATACATGGCCTTCGCCTTCGGACTGGCGATGGTGCTGCTGTACATGGTACTGGCCAGTCAGTTCGACTCCTTTCTACAGCCCTTCATCGTCATGCTGGCCCAGCCACTGGCCATTGTTGGCGGCGTCGCCGCGCTATGGCTGTTCGGACAGACACTGAACATTTACTCGATGATTGGCCTGGTACTGCTGATCGGACTTGTCGCCAAGAACTCGATCCTGCTCGTCGACCTGACCAACCAGCGGCGTGAGAACGGCATGGCCATCGACGCCGCACTTCAGAACGCCTGCCCGATCCGCATGCGCCCGGTACTGATGACCTCAGCCACCGTCATCCTCGCGCTTTTCCCGGCGGCACTGGGGCTGGGCGCCGGCTCCGAAACCAACCAGCCGCTGGCCATCGCCGTCATCGGCGGCATGATCTCCTCGACACTGCTGACGCTGGTCGTCGTCCCGGCGGTCTATTCGCTGGTCGAAAACTGGCTGACCCGCCGCCTCTCCCGTCACAGCGCTTAAGCGAACTGCAGGATCAGGTGCGGCGAAATGCCGCACTACGCCGCAGCGCAGGTCGGCAAGCGTAAAATTGCCGCTTATGATCGCCACCCCCGCCTATGGACCACTCCCCCGCCTGGTCGCGCTGCGCCGCATTTCGCTGCTGGCGCAGGGTCTGGTCCTGCTGCTGGCGGTCGGCTGGCTGAAGATTCCGCTCGCCGTCGGATCGATGATCGCAATAACAGTGCTGCTCGCGCTGTTCAACCTGATGACCCAGTGGCGCCTGCAGCAGTCGCGCCCGGTCAGCGACGACGAAGTTCTCGCGCAGTTGCTCGTCGACGTCCTTGCCCTCGGCGCGCTGCTCTATTTTGCCGGTGGCTCGGCCAATCCGTTCGTCTCGCTGTTCCTCGTGCCAATCACCATCGCCGCCACTGTGCTGCCAGCAAAGCACGCCTGGTTCATGGCCGGCGCGACGACGTTGACCTACACCTTCCTGATGTTCTGGAACCTCCCCTTGCCCGCACCGCAGGGCGAAATGGCCGAGCTTGACGCGCTGGTCGCGCGAGCTTCGGGCGTAGCACCGGAACATGCCGGCCATGTCAGCGGCTTCGCATTGCACGTGCTGGGCATGTGGCTCAATTTCGTCGTCAGTGCAGGCGTGGTCGCGTTGTTCCTGACCCGCATGGCAGCAGCCCTGAAAGCCCGCGAAAAAGAACTGGCAACTGCGCGCGAAGCGGCGCTGCGGCATGAGCAGATCCTGGCCCTCGGCACACTGGCAGCGGGCGCCGCTCACAAGCTGGGCACACCGCTGGCGACCATGGCCGTCGTGCTGCGCGAAGCCGAGCTCACCCATGGCGGCGAAAGCCCTGAGCTTGGTGAGGACCTGCGCCTCTTGCGTACGCAGGTCGACGAGTGCAAGAAAATCCTGTCGCAGACGTTGGCTTCGGCCGGGCAGTCGCGCGATGAAGCCTCGAACCGGTTGGCGCTCGATGCCTACCTGGAACGCCTGCTCGAAGAATGGCAACTTATCCGCCCACGCGTGACCATCGCCGCTAGGCTCGATGGCCCACGGCCGGCGCCCGACATCGCCACCGACCGCACGCTGGAGCAGGCGCTGCTGAACCTGCTCGACAACGCTGCCGACGCTTCCCCTGAAGGTTTGGCGTTCAACGCGGCCTGGGATCAGTCGGTGCTGAGTATCGACATCCTCGACCGTGGTCCGGGAATCGACGAAAACACCGCCGCGCGCATCGGCGAACCCTTCTTCAGCACCAAGGGGGGGCTCGATACCGCCAGCGGCGGCCTGGGTATCGGCTTCTTTCTCACCAACGCAACGCTGGAGCGCTTCGGCGGCCGCGTCGAACTGACTCCTCGAAACGACGGCGGCACATGCACCCATGTGACCTTGCCCCTCTCCCGACTCTGCGGCGACCCGACATGAATATTGCAAATACCACACCCGACCAGGACAAACCCAGCTTGCTGCTCGTCGACGACGACGACGCTTTTCGCCGCGTCCTGGCACGCGCCATGGACAGGCGTGGCTATGCCGTAACCGCTGCCGCCGATGTCGCTGCTGCGCTCACTGCCGCACAGTTGCAACCGCCGGAATTCGCCGTCGTCGATCTGAAGATGCCGGGCGACTCCGGGTTGGTTCTGATCGAGAAGCTCATCGAGCTCGACCCCAACACGCGCATTGTCATGCTCACCGGCTATGCCAGCATCGCCACCGCGATCGAAGCGATCAAGCTGGGCGCCACGCACTATCTGGCCAAGCCGGTGGATGCAGATGAAGTTGTGGCGGCCTTGAACAAGGTCGAAGGTGATTCCTCGCTCTATGTCTCCGATTCCCCGTTGTCGGTTGACCGCCTGGAGTGGGAGCACATCCAGCGCGTACTCGCCGAGCATGATGGCAACGTTTCGGCCACGGCACGGGCACTGAAGATGCACCGCCGCACGCTGCAACGAAAGTTGAACAAGAAGCCGGCCAAGGAATGAGCACCATCCCGCCAGAGCGCCAGCGCCTCGACAAATGGCTCTGGGCAGCGCGCTTCTACAAGACGCGCTCCCTGGCGGCAGAGGCTGTCGCCGGTGGCAAGGTGAAACTGAACGGCCATACCGCCAAGCCGGCGAAGGAAATCAAGGCGGGAGACCTGCTGGTGCTTTCAATCGGCCATGCGCAGTGGGCCGTGCATGTTGTTTCCCTCAATGAATACCGCAGGCCGGCACCGGAAGCACAGCAGCTTTATGCCGAGACCGAGGAAAGCCGCCTCCAGCGCGCGCAGGCAGCAGAAGCGAACGCTTTCGCGCCACCGCCCGGCGCCGATCTCAAGGGGCGTCCAACCAAGCGCGACCGACGGCAAATCCACCGATTTTCCGGCTAACGGGAACCTCGCCACAGACTTGCCGGTCAGCCTACAATCGGCATCTGCCATTTCCCGTTAGGTTCATCGCATGTTCCGTACCCTGAATCAGCCCGCCCTGTGGGTGGTCACCCTTTCTGCCGCCGGCATTCTCATGGTCACCATGGGCGCCCGCCAGTCGCTCGGGCTGTTCGTCTCGCCGCTCAATACCAGCACCGGTCTCGGCATTGCCTCGATCAGCCTGGCCATGGCCGTCGGCCAGTTCATGTGGGGCGCCATCCAGCCAGTGGCCGGCGCAGTGGCCGACCGCTACGGCCCGGAAAAGGTGCTGATTGGCGGACTCCTGCTGCTC
>JAUPVD010000467.1 GCA_030917225.1 Pseudomonadota bacterium | reverse complement strand
GCCGATGTCGAAGCCAGCGGCCTCAATATGGTCAAGGACAGCCTGATCGCCATCGGTGCAGTGGCGGTGGTCAACGGCATGATCCATCTTGCCGATGCATTTGAAGTCGTCTTGCGTCAGGATGAGGTCAGTACGCATGCAAACATCCTCATTCACGGCATTGGCGGATCAGCGCAACGGGAGGGTGCAGACCCCGTCGAGGCATTGCTGAGCTTTCTTGAATATGCCGGCAAGGCGCCTCTGGTGGCCTATCACGCCGAGTTCGACCGGCGGATGATCGCCGCAGCGATGAAGAAATATCTCGGTGCTAATATCGAACTGCAGTGGATCGACCTGGCTTGGGTGCTGCCGGAGATTTTTCGTGAGCGGGTCAAAACACGGATCGAACTCGATGACTGGCTGCAGATGTTCGGCATCGACAACATCCAGCGACACAACGCGGTCTCCGACGCCTACGCCACTGCCAAGTTGACGCAAGTGACGATTGAGCAGGGGGAGGTGCTCGGCAAGGATACCGCCACAGCATTCATCGAAATCGAGCGTGCACGGCGCAGCCTTCGACGTGCCGACTAACCGGAGTGCATTCGGGGCCGGGCAATGCAGAATGAACTGACTTTACGCCTCCGTCGCTATTACTTGAGCTACACAGGGCTTTTCGTTGCCTTGATCCTCGTGCTGGCTTACCTCGAACGTCAGGGCTTGTCGCCGCGCTGGATCGGCTACGCCTTCCTTTTTTTCACCATCATGATCTATGCCGTCATCGGCATTCTGAGTCGCACCGCCAACGTCTCGGAATACTATGTCGCTGGCCGGCGGGTACCCGCAATCTACAACGGCATGGCGACTGGCGCCGACTGGATGAGCGCCGCGTCGTTCATCGGTCTGGCCGGCACGCTCTATCTCTCCGGCTATCAGGGGCTGGCCTACGTTATGGGTTGGACAGGCGGCTACGTACTTGTTGCCCTCCTGCTTGCCCCCTATCTTCGCCGCTTTGGCCAATACACCATCCCTGATTTTCTGGCCGCGCGCTATGGCGGCAATGCTGCGCGTCTGGTCGGCGTGTTTGCCGTTGTATTGGCATCCTTTGTCTACGTCGTGGCGCAGATCTATGGTGTTGGCCTGATTGCCAGCCGCTTTGTCGGGCTGCAGTTCGAGATCGGTGTATTCCTCGGTCTGGCCGGCATTCTCGTATGCTCCTTCCTGGGCGGCATGAGGGCGGTAACCTGGACGCAGGTGGCGCAATACGTGATCCTCATCGTCGCCTACATCACACCGGTAGCGATGCTGTCGCTGAAGGTGACCGATGTCCCGATACCGCAGATCGTCTACGGCGATGTGCTCGAAAAAGTTCGAGTGCTGGAAACGCAGATATTCTATTCATCTGCGGAGGAGAGCGCCCGCCGTCTGTACATGGAACGTGCCGAACTGCTGGCCGACAAGATCAAGCGCCTGCCGGAATCGCTGTCTGAAGAAAAACAGCAGATGACGGCAAAGATCAACGAGCGAAAACTGGATCCTGGCTCGCCGGTGCGCGAGTTGCTTGCCCTTGAGAGACAGCGTCGCGAGTTACCGCCAACAGCCGAGCAGGCTCGTGCAAAGTGGAGCGAGGCGCAGCGCGCAGCGTTGGAGCGGGCCACAGTACCGATCCATCATGGCGAAGCGTTTCCAGGTGATTCGGACGAATCTAGCAACCGGGCACGGATCAATTTTCTGACGCTGATTTTCTGCTTGATGGTTGGCACGGCAGCGCTGCCGCACATCCTCATGCGCTATTACACGACGCCGACAGTTGCCGAGGCGCGCTCGTCGGTCTTCTGGTCGCTGGCATTCATCCTGGCGCTTTACCTGACGGCACCGGCCTACGCCGTGTTCGCCAAATATGAGATTTATCTCCACCTTGTAAACAGCGAAATTGCCAAGTTGCCTGGCTGGATAGCCGCCTGGGGCAAGCTCGGACTGGTATCCATTGAGGATATCAATCGCGATGGCATGCTTCAACTGGCTGAGCTGACGCTCAACCCGGATGTCATCGTTCTGGCTACCCCCGAGATCGCCGGTCTGCCTTATGTCATTTCCGGGCTGGTCGCTGCCGGCGCACTGGCCGCTGCGTTGTCTACGGCCGACGGGTTGTTGCTGACGATTACCGGCGCACTTTCGCACGATGTCTATTACAAGATCTTCCGACCTGAAGCGACAACACAATGGCGGCTGGTCATTTCAAAATCGCTGTTGCTCGTGGTGGCTGTCATGGCGGCAATGGTGGCAGCGCAAAAGCCGGCAACCATACTGTCGATGGTGGCCTGGGCGTTTTCCATTGCTGGTGCCGCTTTCTTTCCTGCGTTGGTGCTGGGCATCTTCAGGAAGCGCGCCAAAAAGGAAGGTGCAGTCGCCGGCATGGTCGCCGGCCTGCTGATGACCCTCTACTACATGGTGCGCGTGCAGTTCGACAGCATCGCCTGGCTGGGACTGCACGGCATCGGCATGCAGCCCTGGCTCGAGGTTCAGTCGACTTCTGCTGGTGTATGGGGCGTGCCAGTAGGCTTCCTGGTCATCGTCGTTGTCAGCTTGCTGACCGATCCGCCGCCGCAGAAAACCCAGGAACTCGTCGAGCGCCTCCGCTATCCGGCGGGGCTCTGAATATGGAAAAGCTTGCCATTCATGCAGCCGACTGAAAAACAAAAGGAATACTGGCATCGGAACCTTGTCGTTACAGCCATTCTGCTGGGGATATGGTTCGTCGTTACGTTTGTGGTGCCGTTCTATGCGCGCGAACTCAACTCTGTCAGCATCCTCGGATTTCCTCTCGGGTTCTATATGGGCGCACAGGGCTCCCTGATTGTTTACGTTCTGCTCATCGGCATCTATGCCCGCTATATGAACAGGTTGGATCGTGAGTATGGCGATCATGAAGGGCATGGGGACTGATGGCAGCAGACCTGCTGCTCAGTCTGTTGCGCTCGCTGGTGGAAGTGGCCGGATTTTTCCTGCTTGGTCAGGGGGTTCTGTATTTACTTGCGGGCCCTACGCGTGATCGGAACAACATCTACCAACTCTTTTGCGTCGTGACCAAACCCGTCGTCAGCGGTGTTCGTTGGTTGATGCCGCGCGTGATCATTGACCGGCATATTCCCGCAGTCAGTTTTTTCCTGCTGTTCTGGTTGTGGATCGCCCTGGCCTACGTGCGGCGCCTGATCTGACTTCATGAGAGGCGATGAATGCGGTATGCACTCGGGAGCTGCGCCGG
>JAUPVD010000466.1 GCA_030917225.1 Pseudomonadota bacterium | reverse complement strand
GGCGAAGACATCCATTTGCGCATGCCGGTCGGCACGGTCATTACCGATGCCGCCAGCGGCGAAGTCATCGCCGACCTCGATGTACATGGCAAATCCGTCCTGATCGCCAGGGGCGGTCGCGGCGGGCTTGGCAACATCCACTTCAAATCCAGCACCAACCGTGCGCCACGCCAGAGCACCAAGGGCGAGCCCGGCGAAGAACTCGACCTCAAGCTCGAACTGCGCGTCCTCGCCGACGTCGGCCTGCTCGGCTTGCCGAATGCCGGCAAGAGCACCTTCATCCGCGCCGTCTCGGCGGCACGACCGAAGGTTGCCGACTACCCGTTCACCACGCTGCACCCGAACCTTGGCGTTGTCCGCGTTGACGAGAACAAGAGCTTCGTCATCGCCGACGTTCCCGGCCTGATCGAAGGTGCAGCCGATGGCGCGGGTCTGGGCATCCGCTTCCTCAAGCACCTCGCCCGCACTCGCCTCCTGCTGCACATCGTCGACCTGGCGCCACCCGATCCGGAAGCGGATCCAGTGCACGACGCCAAGGCCATCGTCGCCGAACTGGAAAAATACAGCCCGGAACTGGCCGCCAAGCCGCGCTGGCTGATCCTCCACCAGCTGGACCTGATCCCCGAGGAAGAGCGCGAAGAACGTATAGCGGCATTCCTCAAGGCCTACGGCCACGACGACCGCTGGTTCGGCATCGCAGCCATCAGCGGTGACGGCTGCCGGCCGGTGGTCTATGCGATATACGATGCCCTACTGAAAATGGCGCCGCCCGCACCCGTCGCGACTGAAATTGCTGACGAAGATGCAGAAACCCCTGTTGAACAGCAAAATCCCGACGAAGAATGAATCCCACACGCCTTGCTTCAGCCCGCCGCCTCGTCATCAAGGTCGGCTCAGCCCTCGTTACCAACAATGGCACCGGCCTTGATCTTGAAGCCATTGGCGAATGGGCACGGCAGATCGCAGTACTGCGCGCGCAGGGTAAGGAAGTCGTGCTGGTCTCGTCGGGCGCCATCGCCTGCGGCATGCAGCGGCTGGGCTGGAGCAAGCGTCCGCATGCCGTGCATGAACTTCAGGCAGCGGCAGCCGTCGGGCAGATGGGGCTGGTGCAGGTGTATGAAAACGCTTTCGCCGCACATGGCCTTGTTACCGCACAGGTGCTGCTGACCCACGACGACCTGGCCGATCGCAAACGCTATCTCAACGCCCGCTCGACCCTGATCACCTTGCTTCAGCTTGGCGTAGTGCCGATCATCAACGAGAACGACACGGTCGTCACCGACGAGATCAAGTTCGGCGACAACGACACACTTGGTGCATTGGTCGCCAATCTGGTCGAAGCCGAAGCGCTGATCATCCTTACTGACCAGCCCGGTCTCTATACCGCCGACCCGCGCAAGGATCCCGCAGCAACGCTGATCAGCGAAGCCGCCGCCGGTGAAGCAAGGCTGGAAGCGATGGCGGGGGGAGCCGGCAGCTCGATCGGCAAGGGCGGCATGATCACCAAGGTCATTGCTGCCAAACGGGCGGCCCGCAGCGGTGCGCACACGGCCATTGCCAGCGGCCGCGAGCCCGACATCATGCCGCGCCTCGCTGCTGGCGAGGCCGTCGGCACCCTGCTGGTTGCCGAAACGCAGCCGTTGGCCGCACGCAAGCAATGGCTGGCTGACCACCTGCAACTGGCGGGAAAACTGATGCTGGACGCCGGCGCCGTCAAGGCTTTGAAAGAAGGCCGCAGCCTGCTGCCGGTTGGCGTTTTCGGCATTGAAGGGGAATTCGAACGCGGCGCCGTGATTGCCTGCGTTTCACCCGAAGGCCACGAATTGGCGCGTGGCCTGACCAACTACGCCAGCAGCGAAACCCGCCGTATTGCCGGCAAACCTTCCGGTGACATCGAAGCCATCCTTGGCTACGTCGACGAGCCAGAACTCATTCATCGCGACAACCTGATTCTGCTGGGCTGATTACTCAAAAATCGGCACCGCAACAGTAGTGAATTCGGTTCTGAGCGATAAAAACAAAACGGGCGCCGAAGCGCCCGTTTTTCACATCTAACTGACTTGGGTCAGATTAGAACGCGTGGTTGACACCTGCGGTGAAGGTCATGTTCGAACCACCCAGGGTTTGGGTGTTACCAACCGGACCAGCTGCGACGCGAGCGTCACGATCGTTGTCGGTGTAGTTGTAAGCCGTGTACAACGTCGTACGCTTCGACAGCGCGTGCGAGTAACCAAGGCTCCAAGAATCCGAGTTGCCGGAATTCTTGCTATCCCACGTCAAACGGGAGTAACCAGCGTGGATCTTGCCGTTACCAAATACCGGCATGGTGGCGCCCAGCGACCAGACATCGTTGCTGAGTTCAGTCGTCGAGGTGCCATTGCTGTCACTTTGATCTTGGTAGGTCGCATAGACCTTGACAACCTTGAAGTCATACGAACCGCCAATAGCCCACTCGTTGATGCTGTCTTGCGTCGAAACGTGAGCAACCGAGCTGGTAGCGATCGCAGTCGAAACACCTTGACGGGTCTGGTATTGCAGGTCAAGGTTCAGCGGACCGTTGGCGTAGTTCAGCGCAGCGCCGTAGGTGCTGTCATTGCCTTGGCTGATGCCGTCGAGCGTCGAGCCACCGTTCTCACCGGCCGAGTAGATACCGGCAACGGTAAAGCCAGACCAGTTCGGGCTGGTGTAGGTGATCGAGTTGTCGAGGCGAGCACGGGTACCCGGAACGATCGTGTTACGGCCAGCACCGTTCAACGTGGCCAGAGCCGACATTGAGTTACCACCGAAAGCATCGTTACGCACAGCCATGAAGTAACCCGGCGCATACTGACGGCCAAGAGAAACGGTACCCAGCTTGTTGTGGCTCAGACCAACGAAGGTCTGGCGACTGTTGGAGCCCGAACCACCGAGACCGGTTGTTTGCGGAGCAGCGCCAACACCAGTGTTCTCATCCGGAGCAATGTAGTATTCAGCCGTGAAGATTGCCTTCAGGCCATTGCCAAGACCTTCTTCGCCCTTGAAACCGATACGCGAGCCACCCCAGATACCCGAGTCGATACCCGTGTAGTTGGCATTCTTGGTATTGTTGCCAATACGCTCGCCCGAGCTATAGACATAGCCGGCATCAACAACACCGTAGATGGTGACATTGGACTGGGCGAAAGCAGCGCCCGAAACCAGACCGGCAACTGCCAGTGCGATT
>JAUPVD010000465.1 GCA_030917225.1 Pseudomonadota bacterium | reverse complement strand
AGCTACCGCCAGCGCACTGAAGCTGACGCCACGCACGCTGAACCGCCGCCTGGAGGTGGAAGGATCGAGCTTCCGTGCCATCAAGGACGCCCTGCGCCGCGACATCGCACTGACCCGCATCGCCAAGACCGAACAGCCCATCGCCACCCTCGCTGCCGATCTCGGCTACGCCGACCCGTCCGCGTTTTATCGCGCCTTCGTCGGCTGGACAGGCGTCTCGCCCAGCGCCTACCGCCGCCGATTGAAGCCCTGAGCCCGCCAGAAACAAACTGTTACAAATTAAAGGTCAACAAATTGGCAGCCATCGCGTTAACGCAGCATACAAACCATTCGAACCATTCCGGGTTGCGCCATGAAGCTACTGAAGCAAGCGGTGCTGATCATTCTCGCTACGGGCTTGTGTGCCAGTAGCGCATTCGCCGGCGGCGGCCATCACCACCATCACGGCCGCACCCAGTTCGGCGTCTACATCGGTGGCCCCGTGTTCCCGTGGTACTACCCGCCGCCGGTCTATTACCCGCCCCGCGTCATCGTCGTGCCGGCACCGCCTCCGCCGGTCTATATCGAACAGGCCCCGAGCTACAACGCCAGCCAGTACTGGTATTTCTGCCAGCAGGCCAACGCCTACTATCCGCAGATCACCGACTGCCCCGCTGGCTGGATACGGGTCCCGCCGCGCCAATGAGACCGGGAGATTTCCTGTGAACAAAACTATCGGTGCCAGCCTGATTGCAGCGCTGCTACTCGCCGGCTGCGCCAGTGTTCCCTCCGGCCCCAGCGTCATGGTGCTGCCGGGTACCGGCCGTGGCTTTGACGATTTCCGCGCTGACGAATCAACCTGCCGCCGCTACGCCTTCGAGCAGATCGGCGGCAACTCCGCACAGCAACGCGCCCAGGAATCGGCCGTCACCAGCGCTGCCATCGGAACGGTGGTGGGCGCTGCAGCCGGTGCAGCCATCGGCGGCCACCAGGGCGCCGGCGTCGGCGCCGGCACCGGGCTGATCGTTGGCAGTGCGGTCGGCGCAGATAACGCCAATCAGTCCGTTTACGGCAGCCAGCGGCAGTACGACCACGCCTACATCCAGTGCATGTATGCCAAGGGCCATCGTGTTCCGGTGCCCGCCGGCATGGTCATGAGCCCGGCCCCTGCGGCAAGCGGCAACGTCCCCGCCTCGGTTCCGCCGCCACCCGCCGGCATGCCACCGCCACCGCCCCCGCGATAGCCCGACCTCCCAAAGCCCTGTTGTAACAAGCTTTCCGGGGAATGCACTGCAGCCTTAGGTACGAGAAATCGGCATTTCCGCACACCGAATCCCGTCACCAAGCGGGTAGCAGGCGTGAAGCGCCCACCAAGCCCCCAAAAATAACGCTTGTGCTAACGCGGGTATCCCCTCATACTCCGCGTGCGGGTTTTTCAAGCAGTGCATTAGCGGCTCAACGCCGTGCCTCGTTTCAGCGGTACACCAGTTCGGCAGCTCTCCCGTCTTGATTCTCGTTATCCCGGATATCCATCCGTTTTTTATTTGTTTTAAGTTAGGAAGCTATCAACATGGCAACTGGTACCGTTAAGTGGTTCAACGACGCTAAAGGTTTTGGTTTTATCACCCCGTCCGACGGTGGTGAAGATCTGTTCGCGCACTTCTCCGCGATTCAAGGCAACGGCTTCAAGTCGCTGCAAGAGAACCAGAAGGTCACCTTCGACATCGTGGCCGGCCCGAAGGGCAAGCAAGCGGCGAACATTCGCCCCGAGTAAGCCTCGCGCTGCTCAGCAAAAAAGCCCGGCTTGCCGGGCTTTTTTCATTCTCGTAGTCTTTACTATCATCACTACCGCCATTCAAAGGTGACCCCGATGCACCCGATCCACGATGTTGATGCCATCCTGCTGCTGGCCACGGCGCTGTCTTCCAAGCGACGGCCGGCGGAACTGGTCGAGATCATCGCCGCCACCGAACTGATCCAGGGCGCACAGGGAACAATCCCTTCCGAAACGAAGATCAGCGACGCCTTCGGCCGGCTCTCCCGGTGCGGGCTGCTTTGCGCCACAGAGAGCGGCTTTGCACTGACGGCCGATGCCCAGGCGATCATGGCCGCGCAGCGGCGAAAGGCCGAAACGGCAGAACTGCTTTTCGGCATCAAGGCCTCGATGGCCGCCTACGAGGTGAGCGCCGAACACCCACCGATCATGCTGGCCGCCGGGCAACTTGCGGCCGCCATCATCACCCAGCGCAGCGCCGGCGAAGGTGCCGGCAAGAACCTGCTGGTGCCGAAGCCGAAGCCTGCCGATACCGACAACAGGCAGCGACCCGGGCAACGGCAGCGCAAACCCATGCCTGCTCGCCGGCGCAAGGACTGAACAAAGCACGACGCCCCATGACCGACTCGATTTCCCCTGACGCTTCCGGCCAGTCGTTCGATGACTTGCCGCTGTCGCCTGCCATGAAGGCCAACCTGCGGCAGCTCGAATACCTGACGATGACGCCGATCCAGGCCGCCAGCCTGCCGATCACGCTGGCCCGGCACGACCTGATCGCGCAGGCCAAGACCGGTAGCGGCAAGACCGCCGCCTTCACGCTGCCACTGCTCACCAACCTCAACCCCCGCCGCTTTGCCGTGCAGGCCATGGTGCTGTGCCCGACGCGCGAACTGGCCGATCAGGTGACGCAGGAAATCCGCCGCCTGGCGCGCAGCCAGGAAAACATCAAGATCCTCACCCTCTGCGGCGGCAGCACCATGCGCCCGCAGATGGCCAGCCTGGAGCACGGCGCGCACATCGTCGTCGGCACGCCCGGGCGCATCATGGACCACATCGAGCGTGGCAGCCTGCAGCTCGATGCCATCAACACACTGGTCCTCGACGAAGCCGACCGCATGCTCGACATGGGCTTCCATGACGACATCGCCAAGGTGGCGCGTGCCTGCCCGCGCCAGCGCCAGACGCTGCTGTTCTCGGCCACCTACCCTGAAGGCATCGATCAGCTCAGCAAGTCCTTCCTG
>JAUPVD010000464.1 GCA_030917225.1 Pseudomonadota bacterium | reverse complement strand
AGGGGATAGAGCATCCCGCGATTTTACCGCAATGCAGCATTGGCGGGCAGGGGCCGTGGCGCTTGAAAAGGTGAATAACCAATAGTTGATTTCGGCTAGCGAGGCGGCGGCGTACCGGGCAACGCGCGCCATTCGCCGTCGATCAGCCCTTCGATCGGCCGGAACTTTGCCTTGTAGGCCATCTTCGGGCTTTCACCGATCCAGTAGCCGAGATAGAGGTAGGGCAGACCCAGTGCCCGGCATTGCGCCAGTTGCCAGAGGATGTTGAAGGTGCCGTAGCTGGCGCCGGGGGTGTCGGGATCGAAAAAGGTGTAGACAGACGAAAGCCCGTCGCCGAGTACGTCGATGATGCTGACCATGCACAGCCCCTGTTCGTCGGAGAATTCAACGAGCCGGGTGTCGACCCGGCTTTGCAGGAGGAAGTGGGCGTACTGCTCGTGGCTGTCCTGGTCCATGCCGCCGCCGGCGTGACGGGCGCTCTGGTAGCGCAGATAGAGTTCGTAGTGCCGGTCGTGGAAAGCCAGCGGCAGTTCGCGCACCTGGAGCCCCTGATGGGCCTGCCAGGCACGCTGCTGGCTGCGCGAGGGGCTGAAGCGTTCGACCGGCAGGCGTACGGGGACGCATTTGCGGCAGTTGTCGCAATGCGGGCGGTAACTGAAGACGCCGCTACGGCGAAAGCCAGCGCGAACCAGTTCGTTGTAGACCTCGGTAGTGATCAGGTGCGTCGGCGTGGCGACTTGCGAGCGTGCGGTCTCGTCCGGCAGGTAGCTGCAGGTGTAGGGGGAGGTCGAATAGAACTGCAGCAGTGAAAACGGCAGTTCCGAATCATTCAGCCGCGACAATTCAGCTCCAGTCGAAATTGGCTCCCGCCTCTGGCCAGCGTGCAGGGGCGGCAGTCGGGTGTGCATGGTCAGCGCTGCCGCACAGCACATTCAAGCGCGCCAGAAACTCCGTTCGCGGTATCTGGCGGGCGCCAAGGGAGGCGAGGTGATCGGTTCGCATCTGGCAATCTACCATGCCGAAATCGCGACTCTCAAGAAAACGGGCGAGGTGGGCCACGGCGATCTTCGATGCGTCCGTTTGCAGTGAAAACATCGATTCTCCATAGAACATCCTGCCGATGGCCAAGCCGTAGAGGCCGCCGACGAGCTGGCCGCCACACCAGGTTTCGACCGAATGCGCCCAGCCAAGTTCATGCAGTTCCACATAGGCGCGGCGCATCTCGGGGGTGATCCAGGTGCCGGGCTGCCCGGGGCGAGGCGTGTGCGCGCAGGCGTCGATGACAGCGGCGAATGAACTGTCGAGACGAACCGTGTAGTCGCCGTTGCGCAAGGTCTTGCGCAGGGAGCGTGAAATTCTGAATTCGGCAGGGAAGAGGACCATGCGCGGATCGGGGGACCACCAGAGGATGGGTTCTCCCGCCGAGAACCACGGGAAAATGCCGTGACGGTAGGCGGCCAGGATGCGTGCCGGGGAAAGGTCGCCGCCGGCGCAAAGCAGCCCGTTGGGCGTTCTCAATGCTTGCGCTACCGGGGGGAAGGGCGCGTCGTCGACGAGCCAGGGGATCATGAGGCGAAGATGATCGGCTGGGTGTCGCCGGCGATGACGGCCTTGTAGCTGCGCGTTGGCGTCTTGAACGTGACGACGTGATCGACATCGAGGCGGAT
The DNA here is from genome assembly GCA_030917225.1 of Pseudomonadota bacterium. Lineage (GTDB taxonomy): Bacteria > Pseudomonadota > Gammaproteobacteria > Burkholderiales > Rhodocyclaceae > Proximibacter. Next base: position 3,861 of record JAUPVD010000464.1, on the reverse strand, counting down.
GCCGATCTTTTCGCCGAGCGCGTGGTTGTGATGCGAGGGTACCAGAGACAGCACGCGTTGCCCGCTCACCAGTTTCAGCGTGTAGAGAATGTCGGCGCCGCGGAAAGCCTTGTGCACGACCTCGGCCTGCAGTGTGCTGCGGTCGTCATGGACGATGTCGTCCGGGCGGAGCAGCACTTCGACGCCGCAGACCTTGCCGCAGGTGCCGCAGCCCTCGCTGCATTCGAGCGGCAGTGCTGAATGCAGACGACCGAGTTCGACCTCCACTTCATACTGGCTGATCACCTCGCCCGGCAGGAAAACGCCCTGGCCGACAAAATCGGCGACGAAACGGTTGGCCGGCTGGTGGTAAAGGTTGTACGGGGTATCCCACTGCTGGATGCGTCCGCCATCCATGACGCCGATTTCGTCGGCCATGGCAAAAGCCTCGTTCTGATCGTGGGTGACCAGAATGGCGGTCATGCCTTCGCGTTTGAGGATTTCACGCACCTCGTGCGACAGGCGTTCGCGCAGGTCGACGTCGAGGTTCGAGAACGGTTCATCAAGCAGGATCAGTTCGGGTTTCGGGGCCAGTGCGCGCGCCAGTGCCACGCGCTGCTGCTGGCCACCGGAGAGCTCGTGCGGGTACTTTTCACCCTGACCGGCGAGGCCGACGGTTTCAAGCAGTTGCGCAACACGTACGGGCCGTTCGGCGTCGCGCGTGGCGCCAAGGCCGAAAGCGATATTGCCGGCGATCGTCAGATGCGGGAAGAGCGCGTAGTCCTGGAAGACCATGCCGATGCGACGTTTTTCCGGTGCCAGCGAATACCCCGGGCGGCTGACGGACTGGCCTTCCAGCCGAATTTCGCCGGCCGCTACCGGCTCGAAGCCGGCGATGCAGCGCAGCAAGGTTGTCTTGCCGCAGCCGGAAGGGCCGAGCAGGCAGGCAATGTTGCCGGTGTCGACCCGAAACGAGACACCGTCGACAACGAGGTTCTTGCCGTAACTCTGCTTGATGTCCTGGAGTTCCAGATGGGCCATGAAGTGATTGCGCTGCTACCGGTGACGTTGGGGCTTAGGGAAAGAATACGTGGTCAATTATAATTCGCATTCACACTGGATCGCCATGACCCGCAACCGTTTTAGCCCGCTGCTGATTTTTTCCTTCGTTGTTGCGCTGCTCGTCGGCATGCCGATTGCCAGCGTGCTGCTCAACGTCTTTGCCGGTGGTACCGGTGAAACCTGGAGTCATCTGGCGGCGACGGTACTGCCCGAATATGTTGGCAACACGCTTCTGCTGTGCCTGGGGGTCGGCGTGGGAGTGATCGCTGTTGGTGTGGTTACCGCCTGGCTGACGGCGATGCATGATTTTCCCGGGCGCCGCGTTTTCGAGTGGGCGCTGGTCTTGCCGCTGGCCGTGCCGGCCTACGTGCTGGCTTATGTCTATACCGATTTCCTGCAGTTTGTCGGGCCGCTGCAGACGATGCTGCGCGACACCTTTGGCTGGAGTCGTGGCGACTACTGGTTTCCGGACGTACGTTCGCTGGGCGGCGCCATCACCATGTTCGTGTTCGTGCTCTACCCCTATGTGTACATGATCGCCCGGGCGGCCTTCATGGAGCGCGCCAGCGGTATGCTGGAAGCGGCGCGGACGCTGGGTGTCGGGGCGTGGGCTTCCTTCTTTCGCGTGTCGCTGCCGCTGGCACGGCCGGCGGTGGCTGCCGGTACGGCGTTGGCGCTGATGGAAACGCTGGCCGACTACGGCACGGTCTCCTACTTCGCTGTGCAGACCTTCACCACCGGCATCTACCGTGCCTGGTTCTCGCTCGGCGATCGCATCGCAGCCGCGCAGCTGGCCGCACTATTGCTCGGCTTTGTCGTGCTGCTGCTGGCGCTGGAGCGTGTTTCGCGCGGTCGCGCGCGCTTTCACAACACCACCGGACGCAACCGCCCCTTGTCGGGTCGCCGTCTTTCCGGATGGCGCGCGGCGGTGGCCTTCTCCGCCTGTGCCTTGCCGCTGGTGCTCGGTTTCTTGTTGCCGGCCGGGTTGCTGCTGCGGCTGACCCTCTCGGAAGGCGATACCCAGTTCGGCGAACGATTCGTCCTGCTGGCGCGCAACAGTTTCGTTCTGGCGGGAGTGACCGCAGCGTGTGCGGTGATGCTGGCGCTGGTGCTGGCCTATGCGGCGCGGCAGTCGAAGGGGCTGCTGTCACGCGGACTGAATCGCGCCGTTGGCCTGGGCTATGCGGTGCCGGGCTCGGTCATCGCGGTTGGCGTGCTGATTCCGGTGACGCGGCTCGATAATCTGATCGCTGCCGGCTGGCAGTCGCTGTTCGGCAGTAATCCCGGCCTGCTCCTGACCGGCGGGATTGCGGCGCTGGTCTATGCCTATCTGGTGCGTTTCCTAGCGGTAGCCCTGCAGACGGTGGGTGCAAGCCTGTCGAAGATCACGCCAAGCATGGACGATGCCGCCAAGAGTCTGGGCTGCTCGCAAGGGGAAACGCTGCGCCGGGTGCATATGCCGCTGCTGCGCGGCAGCTTGTTTACCGCCGGCCTGCTGGTCTTCGTCGATGTGATGAAGGAGTTGCCGGCAACCCTGGTCATGCGGCCATTCAATTTCGATACGCTGGCCACGCAGACTTTCACCCTGGCTTCGGACGAGCGTCTGGCAGAAGCCTCAACAGCAGCCCTGGCCATTGTGGTGGTCGGTCTGGTGCCGCTGATCCTGCTGTCGCAGCAGATTGCGCGTTCGCGCCGCTGAAAGCAAAACGCCCCGGTGATCCGGGGCGCTCCTCGTTTCTTGTCATTTCCTGCATCAGGATTAACGAGTCAAAGTCGGCGACTCAAATTCAGCGAATCAATTTCAACGATAACCGGCGCGGTCGAAGATCACCTGTGCCTTGACGGCGTACATCGCCAGATTTCCAACCGGGATGCTGTCTGCTTTGAACGTTCCCAATGCCTCCAGTGCCGGGTTGCTGACCTTGACGCTGGCGACGGCCGGCCATTCGTTGTTGCCATCGGCGAAGTAACGCTGTGCGTCGTCGGAGGCCAGGTATTCCAGGAACTTTACTGCCGCTTCCTTGTGCGGGGCGTTCTTCAGCATGCCGCCACCGGAGACGTTGATGTGGGTGCCGGTTGTTTTCTGGTTCGGCCAGATGACGCCGACTTTCTCCATCACCTTCTTGTCTTCGGCTTTGTCGGAACGCATCAGGCGCGCGACGTAGTAGGTATTGGAAATGGTGACACCACATTCGCCTGCGGCAACCGCCTTGATCTGGTCGGTATCGCCACCCTTGGGGGCGCGGGCAAAATTGGCGACAACTCCCTTGGCCCAGGCTTCAGCCTTGGCTTCGCCGTTGTGGGCAATGATCGAGGCCATCAGCGAGAGATTGTAGGGGTGGGAGCCGGAGCGGGTGCAGACCTTGCCCTTGAGCTGCGGATTGGCCAGGTCTTCATAGCTTTGCACCATATCCGCCTTGACCGCAGCCTTGTTGTACACGATGACGCGGCCACGGGTCGAAAAGGAAAACCAGTCCTCGGTCCGCAGGTTGGCCGGAATGCGCGATTCCAGCAACTTCGATTGCACCGGGGCGAACAGGCCCAGTTCGTGCGCCTTGGCCAGGCGCGCGGCGTCCACCGTCACCAGTACGTCGGCCGGGCTGTTGGCCCCCTCGTTCTTGATGCGCTCAAGAAGCTCCTCTTCCTTGCCTTCGATGCGGTTGATCTTGATCCCGGTTTGCTTGGTGAAGTTGGCGTACAGCGCTTCGTCGGTCTGATAGTGGCGCGCGGAATAGAGGTTCAGGACTTTTTCTTCAGCACCGGCAGTGCCGACAAAGGCGGCGGCGAGCAAGGCGCAGGTGAATGGGCGGGCAATGGTCT
>JAUPVD010000463.1 GCA_030917225.1 Pseudomonadota bacterium | reverse complement strand
CCCTCGTTCTTCCCGTTCACCGAGCCTTCGGCCGAGATCGATGTCGCCTTCATGAGTGGCTCGCTCAAGGGCCGCTGGCTCGAGATCGCCGGTTGCGGCATGGTGCATCCGAACGTGCTGCGCCACGTCGGCATCGACCCGGAAAAGTACATCGGCTTCGCCTTCGGCATGGGTCCGGACCGCCTGACCATGCTGCGCTACGGCGTCAATGACCTGCGCCTGTTCTTCGATGGCGATCTCCGCTTCCTGAGGCAGTTCGTATGAAATTCTCCGAATCCTGGCTGCGCACCTTCGTCGACCCGACACTCTCGGGCGAAGCGTTGTCGCACCTCCTCACCATGGCCGGCCTCGAAGTCGAGGAAGAGGAAACCGTTGCCCCGGCGTTCAACGACGTGGTCGTTGCGCAGGTACTCGAAGTCAACAAGCATCCCGATGCCGACCGCCTCAATGTCTGCCGTGTCGATATTGGCGACGGCACACCGAAGCAGATCGTCTGCGGCGCGCCCAACGTGGCGGCCGGCCTCAAGGTGCCGTGTGCGCTGGTTGGCGCCGAGCTGCCGGGCAACTTCGTCATCAAGCTGGCTAAGGTGCGCGGCATCGAATCCTCCGGCATGTTGTGCTCGGCCAAGGAACTCGGCATCGCCGAAGACGCCTCAGGCCTGCTGGTGCTGCCGGCCGATGCGCCGGTGGGGCAGAGCATCCGCGACTACCTTGACCTCAACGACCGCTTGTTGACGCTGAAGCTGACGCCGAACCGTGCCGATTGCCTGTCGCTGACCGGTATCGCCCGCGAAGTCTCGGCGCTGACCGGCACGCCGGCACGCTACGTCGACATTGCCCAGGTGCCAGTGACCATCGCTGCCTCGCGCGAGATCGTGCTCGACGCGCCGCAAGCCTGCCCGCGTTACTGCGGCCGCATCGTTTCCGGCGTCAACGCCAAGGCGCCGACGCCCGAGTGGATGAAGCGTCGCATCGAACGTTCCGGTGTGCGCGCCATATCAGCGCTGGTCGACATCACCAACTACGTCATGCTCGAACTCGGGCAGCCGCTGCATGCCTTCGACAACAACAAGCTCTCCGGCACCATCCATGCACGCATGGCCACGCCGGGCGAGAAGCTGCTGCTGTTGAACGAGCAGACCATCGCCGTCGACGCCGACGTGCTGATGATCGCCGATGACCAGAAGCCCTTGGCTATGGCCGGTATCATGGGTGGCGAGGAGAGCGGCATCACGCTCGAAACCACCGAGCTGTTCCTCGAATCTGCCTACTTCGCACCGACGGTAATTGCCGGTCGTGCGCGTCGTTACAGTTTCGGTTCGGACGCCTCGCATCGCTTCGAACGCGGTGTCGATTTCGGTGCCACGCATCAGTCCATCGAACGCGCGACACAGCTCATCCTTGAAATCTGCGGTGGCCAGGCCGGCCCGGTCGTTGAGGCTGTGGCCGACCTGCCGGCGCGCAAGCCGGTGCGCCTGCGCGTGGCACGCGTTGGCAAGGTGCTGGGCGTGCCCTTCACGCCGGAAGCCATTGCCGACCTGTTCTCGCGTCTTGGCCTGCCCTTCACGCAGGAGGAGGGCGATTTCGTTGTGACGCCGCCTTCCTACCGTTTCGACATCGAGATCGAGGAAGACCTGATCGAAGAGATCGTCCGCCTGCACGGCTACGACAACATCCCCGCGCCGGCCCCCACGGGTGCGCTGGCCATGTTGCCGCAGACCGAATCGGCGCGCACCGTCTCGCGCCTGCGCCAGGTGCTGGCCGACAGCGGTTATCAGGAAGTGGTCAACTTCGCGTTTGTTGAAGAAGCCTGGGAAGCCGATTTCGCCAGCAACACCGACCCCATCCGCCTGGCCAACCCGATTGCCAGCCAGATGAGCGTCATGCGCTCCAGCCTGTTCGGTGGCCTCGTGGCCAACCTGGCTACCAACCTCAAGCGCAAGCAGAGCCGTGTCCGTGTCTTCGAGACCGGGCGCTGCTTCCTGCGCGATCAGACTGGCATCAACGCAAACTCGTCGGTTGCCGGCTTCCATCAGCCCTGGCGTCTTTCGGGTCTGGCTTATGGCGGCGCATTGCCGGAGCAGTGGGGTGCCCCGGCCCGCAACGTCGACTTCTTCGACGTCAAGGGTGATCTGGAAGCCCTGTTGGCACCGTATGCGGCGCGCTTTGAAAAGGCCGCCCACCCGGCACTGCACCCCGGCCGTTCGGCGCGTATCGTGCTCAACGGCGAAAGCATCGGCGTTATCGGCGAACTGCACCCGGCCTGGGTACAGAAATACGAGCTGCCGTTGGCCCCGGTGGTGTTCGAACTGGAACTCGATGCGCTCAAGCGCGCCGAGTTGCCGCAGTACGCCGAAGTCTCGAAATTCCCGCCTGTCATCCGCGATCTGGCCATTGTTGTCGACCAGTCACTCGAAATTCAGGCGCTTCAGGATGGCCTCCTGAGCAACGCACCGAGCCTCGTCCAGGAGATTCGCCTGTTCGATGTTTACACCGGCAAAGGCGTTGATTCCGGGAAGAAAAGTCTTGCGTTCCGGATAGTTATGCAAGATACTCAAAGGAC
>JAUPVD010000038.1 GCA_030917225.1 Pseudomonadota bacterium | reverse complement strand
CCAATGCTGCTGGCCGGCCCCCGGCTGGTATTCACGTTGCCGCCGAACAATCCGCTCCACCGGACGCGCCCTGACGGGCGCCCCGGTGAGCTTCGTCGTTAGTACGCGCTTTTGCGCATCGGTTCCGGCATCGACCGTGGCGGTGGCGTAGTCGTAGTGCTTACTTGCCAGGCGCGCCATCTGGTGACGCTTGAGGACGTGACCATTGCCTTTGCCGCGCAGATCGGCCAGCACGAAAAACCCTTGGCAGTGGGCAATCTGCGGCTGCGCCGGAATGGTGTCGATTTCGTAGGCGCCTTCGGGGTGAGCGTAGCGGGTCATGCGGCTTCCTTCATCTGGCCAGTAACGCCACTGTCGATCCAGAACCCGTCGATGCTGGGCAGCACCTGCGCCGGTAAAGATTTCAAGGTGCCGAAGATAAGGGCTGTGTCGATCTCGCCGTCCTGCGCCATGCCATCGAGCCAGTACAGCAGATCCTCGCGGCCCTTCGCATCGAGTACGTCGAAGCGATCGAGGACCAGCAGCTTGACGCCTGCCAGGCGCGAGACGGCTTCGGTGATCATGGCATCAGCGCGCCACTTCTCCGACTCGCTGATCAGGGCATAATCGCGCAGTCCGTAGGTGATCCGCATGTCGGAATCGATCTGTGCCGGCTCCCACTCGGCATCCGCAGCACTCAGGCGCAGATGCTCGTTGATCGGATCCAGCGCCTCGGCCAGCAGTTCGGCCGGGATGCCGTCAGGCGCCAGTGCGTCGGCGATATGGGTCCAGTCGAGCACGTCTTGGTGCAGCTTGGCTACCTGCTCGATCAGGGCCTGCCGGCGTGAGTATTTGTCGGCGGTGTCGCGGTACTTGTCGGCGTCGGCTTGCCAGCCGGCGCGCTTTGCGGTCAGTTCGGCGACCTTGGCTTCTGCGGCGCCGACGTCGGCGTTGGCCTTGAGTCCGTCGAGTTCCTTCAGTTGCTCTGCGGCACGTTGCGCGGCTTCGAGGTCGCGCTTGTCGTTGGCAACTGAGCGCCGCATCAGCGCCAGCGAGTTCTCATACCCGGGAAGCTTGGCCAGATCGTCCTCGGTTCCCTTCGCCATCGGCGCGGCATGCACCAAGGAGCCGCCATCCATAACCAGCATCACGCCACATTCAGGGCATGCGACGGCGTCTTGAGATTTCAAGGCTGCGCACAAGACAGCGATCCTCTGTTCCCATTCCGCGAGTTCGGCGCTGTCGATATTCAGTTTGGTCTTGATGCGCTCGATCTTGCCAGCCCGCTCATGCAGTTCCATGCGCTTCTCTTCAGCCTCGTGCTGTCGGCGCCGCTCCGCCTTGGCCGCGCCAAGGTCCTGCTGGGCCTTGGACAACTCGGAATCGACCTCCTTGCGCTTGACGACGGCGTTCTCGTAGCGGGCGCCGGCGTTCTCTGCGTCTGCCGGAAGTGGCTCGGGCTGCCACTTGGCCGATTTATCCTTTCCCCAAGCCTCGCCGCCGGTTGCGGTCCTCCAGCCAGCCTTGGCGTCGCGCGCCCGGCTGGCCGCTTCCTTGCTGGCGGCCTCGAAGCCGGTACGCAGGATTGGCATGATCTGCTCGGCCTTGGCCGAGTTGCAGCCGCGAACCGTCAAGCGATCCTTGACTGTTGCACCGTCGAGTTTGATGCCCATGAGGCCGAACAGGAAAGTGCGGCGATCGCTGTCGGTCATGCGGGCAAAACGCTGGGCGTCGAGTACATAGGGCAGGGCAGCCGGCGTTTCCTTGCCGACCATAGTGTCGCTGATCTTGCCAGCGGCGGTGATGGCAACGCCGTAGGTGTCGGCATCGGTGGTGATTTCGACGAAGCAAGACTCACCGCCTTCAGAAATTAGGGTGGCGGCTTCCTTCTTGAGATGGACGCGGCACAGGTCGGCGGTGAAGGCGAGGGCGATGGCGTCGCGGATGCTCGATTTACCGGCGCCGTTCTTGCCGGCGATCAGGGCGACCGGCTTCTTCAGGTCAAGATCGACGGCGCGGGCGCCGAGGAAGTTGCTGATTTGAATGCGGGTGATTTTCATGGTTGCACCTGGTCAGTACGGGATTTCAGATTCGTCCAGCAAGCGTTGGCGGGCATCCACCGGCAGCCCTTCAAGGCCACGGCGCAGGCTCCAGACGCTCACGGGTTGGTAGCGTATTTCGCGGGCGGCAATCGTCGCTGTGGCTTCATCGACGAAGGTGATTCCGTAGATGGAGGCCTGGCCGAGCAGCCGGGTAACGGCCGGGAAGGTTTGCCCTTCGCTGACGTATTCCGGAACATCGACGCGCACAAACGAACTGCCGCCGATGGTTTGCTCGGTGAGCAGTCCAGCGATACGGGCATGCCCGAAGAGCTCGACGATCGCCCACTGCTTGAAGTCTTGGCGTTCTGCGCTCATGCTGCTTTGGCCCCATGCATGTCCTGAATCGCGAAATACACGTCGCGGCAGGCCAGCACGTCGGCCATGGCGCTGTGCGCGTTTTCCAGTTCCTTGCCGGTGAAGTGGCGGTAGGCATCGCCAAGGTTGGCCGTCTTGAACTTGTTGAATCCGGCCTTGACCATCTTCGCAGTCGGCGGGATCTGGCAGATCGGCGTGGCCAGCTTGGCGGTGCAGTCGGCGATGCCTTCCTTCCAGGTATCGGATACCGGAAGAACGTGATCCGGCTTGTCGTAGAAGCGCTTCAGCGCAATGCGCAGGATGCGGGCGTCGAACTGCTCGTTATGGGCGATACGCAGGCGGCCAGGGCCGGCCCACAGTGCCATGAACATATCGAGCGCGGTCACTTCCTCGATGCCGACCGCTTCGGCGCGCTCGGTGGTAATGCCATGCACCGCGGCGACTTCATCGGGGATCGTCCAGCCGTTCGGGCGGATGACAACATCCATGCTGCTGATCGTCTGGCGGGTGTCGAAATCAACCAGCAGCGCGGCGAGTTGAACAATGTGCGGCTGGTGCGGGGCTTCGGACGGCGCCTTGAAATCTGGAAGGCCTTGCGTCTCCGTGTCATAAAAAAGTGCGAGTTTCATGCTGTGATCCTTCCTTTGTTGTCTCGATTGGTGATTTGCGGCTTTGCTCGGCGCCCGTCCACATATGCCTTGGAAAGCCCCTAGGAAATCCGCTCCTTGGTTGCTGCTGAATGATTCGTGCCGGTCTTGTGGTGCTGGTTATGCTCAGCCGAAGACAGGCGATTGATATTGGTTGCCGTGTCGTTGTCGCGGTCCTCGTCGTCGTGGTGTGCATGCTCTTCCGGTGTCAGAGCACGCCCCAGCTTCGAAGCCAGAATTACACGGCTGCGACGGACATAGATTCCGCCATATCTGACACGGACATCTGGAAAGAACGAGTGCGGCCTGATGCGGACACGCCAATAGCGGTTCTGCCCAGATGGTGGGTATTCACCGATGACCTCGATCCCGTGCGGTAGCACGTAGAGAGGAGCCTTCGGCTTCATGCTGATTCCTTCCCAAAGGTGGCGAGAACTTCGCCGTTGTGTTCGAGGGTGATAGTGGTGCTGTCTGCCTTGGCCATCTCGTCCAGTTCGCGCAGCGCCTGGCCGGCTGCTTTCATGGCGTCTGCGGTGACCAGCACCTTGCGGCTGCCGCTGGAATCCATGGGGCTGACGATGCCGGAGCGCTCCATGTCTTCGATCAGACGGGCGGCGCGGTTGTAGCCGATGCGCAGATGGCGCTGAACAAAGGAGATCGAGGCGCGCTGGTTCTTGATGACGATGGCCGCGGCATCCATGTAGAGGTCGTCGTCGCTGTCCTCCGGCTGGGCCGGATTGTTCGCAACGGTGAGCAGGTCTTTCTCGGGCTGCGCCAAGCCGCCCAATTCGTTGATCAGGCGGTTCATGGTGCTGACCAACTCGCCGACCATCAGCGTGACATCCGCATCGAACGCTTGCGCTACGTCTTCAGCCTGGTCGCGACGGTCGCGCGAGTCCAACTGCATCAGTTCGAGCATCGTCAGCTGGTTCAGGTGCAGTCTGCTGTCGACCTTGAACGATAGGCGGTCACTCAGCGTGATGCCGATCTTGCACGGCACGTAGCCGTCGTCCCGAATGCGGCGGTACATGTCGTTCTCATCGATCATCGTCCGCTTGTAGGTGATGGTCGGATTACCGCTTTCCGCCTTTTCCAGTTCAACGTAATCGTCGACCGTCAGGCCATGCGGGGTCGTGCCAAGCAGCCACTGGATCATTGCGCCGGTGATCTGCTGTTGGGTCTGGATATGGGCGAGTGGCAGCACATCGAGCGCACTGCGCAACGCTTTAAGCATCAGGTCGGCGCGGGCCGGGCTGCTGGTGTCGACCATGAAGTATTTGCCGGCGAACACGCCCAGCGTAAGGCGCTTCTGGGTGAATGCCTTGGGCAGTAGTTCCGCGGTGACGCGCTCCTTGAGTTCGCGCATCTGCTTGCGGCCGGGCTTGTAGCCTTGCAGTTTTTCCAGATCGATGGCGCGCTGTTCGACTTCCTCGGCGACGACCGAGCAGGGCAACAGGCGGTCTTCGGTTTCCAGGCAGATCAGCGTGTAGCCGGAGACGTGGTGCGCCAGTTTGTCCGTCGAGTGATTGCAAGGCGCCGTGAAGCCCATGGTGCGGCTTTCATGCGGGGCGCAGGGGCGGGCCGGGAAGCGGGCCAGAATCTCGGGATTGAGGCAGAAGACGGGAGTGACCAGGTAGGTGATTGCGTTTTTGAACATGGTTTTCCTGTGTTAGGTGGGGCTACTTACGGCTAGGGAGGGGGAGGAGGAGATCGCCGCTTTCGCCCCGAAACTTGGGTTATTCGAGGTCCAGGCTTCCATGGCCGCGCTCGCGGCGCTGGCGGGAGGCCGGTGCCGACTGCTGCGCTTCGGCCATCTCGCGGGCGTGGATCGCGGCAATTTCCTCAACCGTTGGCTGGAAGCCGCCGGATTGCTGGGGCTGCTGCTCGATTTGGCACAGGGCTGCGTCGTCGGGGTCGATGATTTCGCCTGTCGAGGGGTCAATCGTCGCAGGCAATCCTTCGCGCAGAGCGTCAATCGCGACCGGTTCCGGTTGCGCCATGGCATATCGACCGTCCGACTGCATTTCCATGTCGATGGTGTCAGCCGCCTCTTCGGACGACGGAAGGCCCATCAACAGCTCGGGTGCATAAATCTTTCCGAAGAACGCAGCGGCGCGGTAGCGAAGCATGACCTCATCCATCGTCTGCCACTTGCTGCCGTTCTTGGTGTACCAGCCTTCGGCGACAGCCATGGCGATGCTCACCGGGGGCGAGTAGAGCCGTTCTTCGCTGCCTTTCTCGACGACCCAGGCAACGCACCGCTTGTCGTGGATTTTGACCTTCTGGACCTGCGGCACCTTCTGGCGCGACTGTTCATCCCAGCGATAGGTGGTGTATTCGACGGTCTTCTCGCCAAGATCATGGATGTCGAACCGCAACGGCGAGAACCGGCCGCAGTTGTTGATCTGCGCGATGATCCATTGCGACGACCAGGACGGCCGACCCTCGACCAAATAGAGGTTCTGCATGACCATCAGCGGGTCGGCATTCATCCGGGCGGACATATTCAGGGCAATCACGCAGTTTGAAAGCGCGTTCGGGTTCTCGATGCGCTCCTTCACGTTGCCCTTGAAGTCGAGCTTTTCGATGACCGACCGATAGGCGGCCGGGACAAGCGTTGAAGAGCAGAGCAGTTTGGCCTGGCGCTGCATGAGTTCGAAGGATTGCAGCGACCCGAAGCCAGGCGCGACGGCCGGCATGTTGGATTCTGCTGGGCCGCGCATCGCGGCCAGGGTGGTTGGTGCGCTCATGGTTTTGGTTCTCCTGGTGGTCAATCGTGAAAGATGCAGGCGTTGTGACGGGGGCAGAACTTATCGCTGCAAAGCAGGCTTTTCGGGTTCGGGAAAAAGCGGCCGGTCTTGAACATCTCGGCCGCAAACTCGATCAGGCCCGGCTGGTCTTCGGTTCCGACCATCGCGCGCTTGGCGTT
>JAUPVD010000005.1 GCA_030917225.1 Pseudomonadota bacterium | reverse complement strand
TAGCTGCCAGATTGATTGCAAAAATGGATGTTGTGGCTGGAACAGGGCTGTATCAGAAATAACGCCGAGACGCTTGAGAGTTCGAGCCAGTTTGGTCAGTCGCCATGCACGACGGCGCAGTCGTCGGCGCATCAGGCGCGCCATGCGCCGCACGAGATTGAGCGAATCACCTTCCTTGGCGGTTTCCGCCTTGTCGAAAGCGCGAACACCAAGGTCAATGATCCGGTTCTCGCCGAGTAAGCACCAGCCGACGGAGGCGATGCCGATGTCGAGACCGAGAGAGTAAGGTGAGTTTTTTGTTTGCATGGCGATATCCCGTGCGGATAGAATGACGTCATTGTAGCTTTCCGGGGTGAGAGCCGTTGCTGCAATAAGGTGCCCCTGAAAAGGGGCGACCGAATCCAGGCCCGGCGGGTTAAACCGTCGGGCCTTTCCTTTTCTGGGGCGCCATCCCGCACCGGCCCTGTAGTAATGCGTTGACAATGCCCATATTGGGTAGCAATATGCCCAATATGGGCACAAAAGAACCTCCATTTTCTTCTGCCGGCAGTCTCGCCGATGCACTCTTCACCGGCACGCAGCAACGCGTGCTGGGGCTGCTGTTTGGTCAGCCGGTGCGCAGTTTTTACGCGACCGAAATCATTGGACTCACTGGTGGCGGGTCGGGAGCGGTGCAACGAGAGCTGGCGCGGCTGGTGCAAAGCGGGCTGGTGACGGTGCACCCGGTGGGCAACCAGAAGCACTATCAGGCCAATCCGGATTCACCGATCTTTGCCGAGTTATGCGGGATCGCGCAGAAGACCGTCGGTCTTGCCGAGCCCTTGCGCGAGGCTTTGGCGCCGCTGGCGGACCGGATCAAGGCGGCTTTCGTCTATGGCTCGGTGGCACGGAAAGCGGATACCGCAACCAGCGATATCGATCTGATGGTGGTTAGCGACACGCTCAGCTATGCAGACTTGTTCGTTGTGCTGGAGGTGGCCGGTGTCAGTCTGGGCCGGCCGGTGAATCCGACGATCTACACGTCGGCAGAGTTGGCAAGGCGCATCGGGCAGGACAATGCTTTTGTCACGAAGGTGTTGCAACAGCCGAAGCTCTGGCTGATCGGAGGCGAGAGTGACCTCGCCGCTTGAAAATCTCTGCGGTCCGGGCAAGGCCCTGAAGGCAGAAGCGCTAGATGCGAAGGAATTTGCCGGGCTGTGCCGCTCCGGGCTGGCGCGCCTGAATGACGCGGATAATGACAGCCTTTCGTTGGAGAGCCGTTTCGACCTGGGCTACAACGCGGCGCATGCGCTTTGTCTTGCCGCCTTGCGTCTGCAAGGTTACCGCTCCGGCAACCGCTATATCGTCTTTCAAGCCTTGCCGCACACGCTGGGATTGGGGCCGCAGGTCTGGCGGGTACTGGCGAAGTGCCATGAAATTCGCAATTTGGGCGAATACGAAGGCGATCTGAACGTGGACGAGCGGATCGTTACCGATCTGCTCGCCGCCTGCCATCTGGTGGCGGCAGCAATCGCGACACGGACTCCTTCGCCTTGATCAGGGCGCGGGTTTAAGCCTTCTTCAAAAAGCAGGCCTTCAGCATGTAGTTGCCGGCGTCCATCTTGCAGTCGACTTCGTGGTCGCCGTCGCCGACGAGCCGGATGCTCTTTACCTTGGTGCCCTGCTTCAGCGTTGTTGATGAGCCTTTGACCTTCAGGTCCTTGATCAGGACTACCGCATCCCCATCCTGAAGCACCGTGCCGTTGGCGTCGCGGACGACACGCGCATCGTCGCCGGCCGCCGAGGTCTCTCCGGCCGCCCATTCAAAACCGCAATCGGCGCATACGAAATTTGCGCCGTCCGGGTAGGTATTTTCCAGGGTGCATTGGGGGCAGGGCGGGGTGGCGGACATGGTGGTTTCCTGAGATGTGCGAGCTGAGGCGGCGAAGTATACCAGTGCCTGTCTGCGCAGCCCGGCCGGAGACGGGCGCTGATGCCGTGGTTTTCAGAGTCTGCGGGTAAATAACAAATGGCGATAAAGTTCTTCCCAGCAATTCTTTTCGCTTCTATCCGGGCGCGTTAGACTCACACGTTCTTTAGAAAACCATGCTTTCCAGGAGGAGACCCTAATGAGAAAACTGAACTTTGCATTATCAATGGCCGCGCTGGCGCTGCTTGCTGGCCCCGCCGCAGCCCAGCAAGACCCTAATCTGGCACGCAACCTTGTGGCCAACTGCGCCAACTGCCACGGTACCAACGGCAAGGCCGTGCCGGGCGCCGGCATGGAGCCGATTGCCGGCGAACCGAAGGAAAAACTGGTCAAGAAGATCAAGGAATACCGCTCCGGCGTTCGCCCGGCGACCGTGATGCACCAGATCTCGAAGGGCTATACCGACGAGCAGATCGACCTCATTGCCGGCTATCTGGCCGTGCAGAAATAAGGAGACGACCATGTTCAATCGTCGCGATTTCCTCAAGGCAGCCGGCGCATCGGCCGGTGTCGTCACCCTCGGCGGCTGTGCTGGTGGTAGCAGCAAGGCGACCGGCCACGTTGTTGTTGTCGGTGGCGGCTATGGCGGTGCGACCGCCGCCAAGTACCTGCGCATGTGGAGCAACGGCAGTGTCGAAGTGACCCTGGTCGAGCGCAACAGCGAATTCATTTCCTGCCCGATCTCCAACCTCGTCGTTGCCGGCGAGAAGACGCTGGCCGACATCACGGTCAGCTACGAAGGTTTGAAGAAGTGGGGCGTGCGCGTCATTCACGACGACGTCGTCGGCATCGACGCCGAGAAGCGCAAGATCAAGCTCGCCAAACATGGCGAACTCGGCTACGACCGCGCCGTGCTCTCGCCCGGTGTCGACTTCATGTGGGACGCCGTGCCGGCACTGAAGGGCGCCGACGCCCAGAGCAAGATCCTGCACGCCTGGAAGGCCGGCCCGCAGACCGTGGCGCTGAGGAAGCAACTCGAAGACATGAAGGACGGTGGCGTCTATGCGCTGACCATCCCGAAGGCGCCGTACCGTTGTCCGCCGGGGCCGTACGAGCGCGCCTCGATGGTCGCCCATTACTTCAAGACGAAGAAGCCGAAGTCGAAGGTGCTGGTGCTTGATGCCAACGAGGATATCGTCTCGAAGAAGGGCCTGTTCATGAAGGCCTGGGGCGACAACTACAAGGGCATCCTCGAATATCGCCCGAACAGCGAACTGCGCGATGTCGATGTCGCCAGCCGCACGGCCATCCTCGAATTCGACAAGGTCAAGGCGGACGTGCTCAACGTCGTGCCGCCGCAGCGCGCCGGTACGCTGGTCGCGCAATCGGGTGCCAAGCTGGCGAACAACCGCTGGGCCGAGATCGACTGGACGAGCATGGAGTCGGTGAACGCCAAGGGCATCCACATCCTCGGTGACTCGACGCTCTCAGCGCCGCTGATGCCGAAATCCGGCTTCATGGCCAACCAGCACGGCAAGGTGGCCGCTGCCGCCATCCTCAATCTGCTCGCCGGCGAAGCGCCGAGCAGCGAGGTGATGATGTCCAACACCTGCTACAGCTTCGTCGATGCGAAGAACGTCATCCACGTTGCCTCGGTGCACAAGTACGACGCCGAGAAGAAGACGATGCTCACCGTTCCCGGTTCGGGCGGCGTATCGGCTGCGCGCAACGAAATCGAGGCAGGGTTCGCGATGGGTTGGGCGAAGAATATCTGGGCCGACATGCTGACGTAAATTAGTCTCAGCCAGACAAAGGCCGCAGGCAGCTTCCTGCGGCTTTTTTTCGTCCGGCTTTTAGCCGGGCGCAATCACACAACTACACATTCACACCGGCAGCGCTGTCTTGTCCACCACCCGGCGCAGTACGAAGCTGGAATGCACGCCGGTAACGCCCTTGATGCGGGTGATGCGGTTGAGCAGCAGTTCCTGGTAGGCATCCATGTCCTTGACCACCACCTTGATCTGATAGTCGGCGTCCTGGCCGGTGATCAGCAGGCATTCGAGTACTTCCGGAATTTCCCCGACCTTGGCTTCGAAGTTGGCGAATCGCTCCGGTGTGTGCTGGTCCATCGAAATGTGGATCAGCGCCATCAGCGACAGGCCGAGCTTCTTGGCGTCGACCAGTGCGCGATAGCCGGTGATCAGCCCGGATTCTTCCAGAGCGCGCAGACGGCGCAGGCACGGTGATGGCGAGAGACCGATGCGGTCGGCCAGGTCCTGGTTGCTGATGCGGCCGTCGTCCTGCAGTGCCCGCAAAATCGCCAAATCGTAGCGGTCGAGTTCCATGAATTCCCCGTTGGCGGCAGTGTGTAAGCAGATACTGTCTCAAATATAGCCTTATTGCGCAATAACATTGCCAATCTATAGGTTTTGTGGCCACAAAACGCAATCACCTGCGGCGCGATTTCCGTAAGATTTCATCCATCGAAGCCTTTCGCTTCCATCGCCTTCAGGAGCCGCCATGTTGCACAACCCCGCCGCCAAATACACAGCCTTCCCCTCGGTGCCGATGGCCGATCGCCAGTGGCCGAGCCGTACCATTACCCAGCCGCCGATCTGGATGAGTACCGACCTGCGCGACGGCAACCAGTCCTTGTTCGAGCCGATGGATATCGAGCGCAAGATGCGCATGTTCCGCATGCTCTGCGAGGTCGGCTTCAAGGAGATCGAGGTGGCCTTCCCTTCGGCTTCGCAGACCGATTTCGATTTCGTGCGCGGCCTGATCGAAGGTGGCCATATCCCCAACGACGTGACCATCGAAGTGCTGACGCAGGCGCGTGCGCCCTTGATCGAGCGCACCATGGAATCCTTGCGCGGCGCCCGCCGGGCCATCGTCCATGTCTATACGGCGACCTCGCAGCCGTTCCGCGATGTGGTCTTCAACATGAGCAAGGCGGAAGTGATCGAGATGGCCGTGACGGCGGTCCAGCAGATCAAGCGCCTTGCCGCCGCGCAGCCGGAAACGGAGTGGGTGCTCGAATACAGCCCGGAAACCTTCACGGCTACCGAACTCGATTTTGCCCTCGAAATTTGCGATGCCGTGACTGCAGCCTGGGGCGCCATGCCGGACAACAAGGTGATCCTCAATCTCCCGACCACGGTCGAGGTGGCCACGCCCAACATCTACGCCGACCAGATCGAGTGGATGCACCGCCATCTCGCCCGGCGCGACAGCGTGATCATCAGCCTGCACCCGCACAACGACCGCGGCACGGCGGTCGCCGCCGCCGAGCTTGGCTTGATGGCCGGTGCCGATCGTGTCGAAGGCTGTCTCTTCGGCAACGGCGAGCGTACCGGCAACGTCGACCTCGTCACGCTGGCCCTCAACATGTACACGCAGGGCGTCGATCCGCAGCTCGATTTTTCGGACATCAACGCCGTTGCGCGCACCGTCGAACACTGCAACCAGCTCCCGATCCACCCACGCCATCCGTACGTCGGGGATCTCGTTTTTACGGCCTTCTCCGGCTCCCACCAGGACGCCATCAAGAAGGGGTTCGCTGCCCAAAAGGCAGCGGAGCAATGGTCAGTGCCCTACCTCCCGATCGACCCGGCCGACGTCGGCCGCAGCTACGATTCGGTCATCCGCGTGAACAGCCAGTCGGGCAAGGGCGGCATCGCCTACCTGATGGAGGCGGAGTACGGGGTGGTCATGCCGCGTCGCCTGCAGGTCGAGTTTTCCGGCGTCGTGCAGGCGCATGCCGACAAGCACGGCGGCGAGGTGAGTGCCACTGATATCTGGGCGCTGTTCTCGGCCACCTACCTCGACGCCGAGGCGCCGGTGCGCTATCGCGATCACCATCTTTTCGAGCATGGCAGTGCGCAGGGCATTCGCCTCAACGTCGACATCAATGGCACGCCGCACCTGCTCACCGGCGAAGGCAACGGGCCGATCGACGCCGCGGTGCATGCGTTGCAGGGCGCCGGCATCGACATCCAGGTGCGCAGCTATGAAGAGCGTTCGATGGGCGCCAGCGGCGAAGCGGGTAACGCCAGCGCCTGTGCCTTCATCGAAATTGCCGGCACCGGCAGCAAGGAAATGTTCGGTGTCGGCATCGATCCGAACATCGTGACGGCGTCGATCAGGGCATTGCTGAGCGGCGTCAGCCGCATGCAATGGGCAAGGGGCGAGGTCTCGAGCAGGCAGGCTGCTTAGCCGTTGGCGGCTGCGCGGCGCCGTGTAGCCTGCGCGGCCGTACCGACCGTGGTCGGCGACACTTGCTGCGGATGCTTCCGGAACGCTTTGCCTGGCACGTTCTTCGACTAGAATCTTGCCATTGCCTGATGAGCAGGGAGTTCCGGTGTCGGTACAGCAGAACAGCATTGAAGACGACAGCCGCGTCCGCTTGTTTCACGCCAGTCTGGTGTGGCCGCTGCAACTGGAGCCACTGGCCGGCGGCGGTGCCGAAGGCCGGCATTGGGAGGTGTTCGAAACCCTCAAGACGCCGCATCCCTGGCGGCGGATCGATGACGAATTCACCGACGACCCCGGAAATTTCCGTGAGCGCCACTACCGGGAATTCGTTTCCTTCCTGCCCTATGTGCAGCGCTTTCTCTACGGCGAAGGCCGCTCGCGTCATGTCGCGGCGGATGATCCGCCGGGAAATTCACCGGTACATATCTTCCGGCGCAAGGATATCGACCGCCTGCGGCTGACCTTGCGCAAAGGGCAGGCACCGATCGAGTTGCGTATTGTCCATCTCGATCTCTACTTCTTTCACGACCTCGATCTGGTCCAGCTCAATCTGGAAGTCCGTGGTGCAGACCTGGCGCTGGCCGATGTGCGTGACATCCTTTTCCGTTTCGGTCGCGCCTACCCCTCTGGCTGGGAAGAGAGCGGCGAAGGGCTGCACAACGCCTT
>JAUPVD010000462.1 GCA_030917225.1 Pseudomonadota bacterium | reverse complement strand
GGCGCACCAGCCACTTCAGCCAGCAGATTCGCGCCATGATGCAGAACATGCAGAAGTCGATTGGCGATACCGAGGCGGCGATCAACAAGATGGCCGCGCAGGACATGAACTTTGCGCTGCAGTCGAAGCAGGACGTCGAGCAGGCCATGCAGAACGTCGAGGACCTCAACCGCCACACCAGCCAGACGGTTGCCGAGTTGAACCAGATCGCCGGTGTGATGGAATCGAGCGTCAACCAGGCGGTGGTTTCGCTGCAGTTCCAGGACATGGTGACCCAGCTGATTACGCACGTCAGCAACCGTCTCGGTGAGCTGCAGGGCGTCATGGCTGAAATCGGCGGCGCAGGGCGTGTTGCCGGCGCAGCGTCGAGTGGCCTGCAGCCTGATCAGGTCGAGCGCCTGCGTGCGCAACTGGCGAGCGCCACGGCAATGCTCGACTCCATTCATCACGTCATCGAAAACAACCCCGTAAAGCAGCAAGGCTTCGCCAGCGGCGGCGTCGAACTGTTCTAACCGAAGAAGGAAGCTCCCATGGCAAAGATCGTGCTCTGCGTTGATGATTCGGCCTCGATCCGTCAGATGGTCGGTTTTACCCTGAAGAGTGCCGGCTATGAAGTGGTTGATGCGGTCGACGGCATGGATGGCCTCGACAAAGCCAAGGCCAAGGCCGTTAACCTGGTGCTCACCGACCAGAACATGCCGCGCATGGATGGCCTGACGCTGATCAAGAGCCTGCGTGGGCTGCCGCAATACAAGTCGGTGCCGATCCTGATGCTGACTACCGAATCGTCCGAGGCGATGAAGGCCCAGGGGCGCGCTGCTGGCGCGACGGGCTGGCTGGTCAAGCCTTTCGATCCGCAGAAACTGATTGAAGTGGTGAAGAAAGTTATCGGCTGAGACTGTGCTCCGGAGCCGGTTTTCCCCGAACGCCTGAAACGGCCGATCGACTGATCTGCCGGGCCAGCTGTCCGGAGCAACCTGCCCTGTTCCGAACGCAATATTGCGCAGAGGGTAAGAATGACCATTGATATGAGTCAGTTCTACCAGGTGTTCTTCGAGGAGACAGCGGAGCACCTGACGGCAATGGAGTCCCTGTTGCTGGGGCTTGATGTTGGCGCACCTGACGATGAAGAGTTGAATGCCATCTTCCGTGCAGCCCACTCGATCAAGGGTTCGAGCGGGACCTTTGGCTTCACCGATCTTGCTGAAGTCACGCACGTCCTTGAGAACCTGCTCGACCGCATTCGCAAGCATGAGCTGACGCTGCGCAACGACATGGTCGATGCCTTTCTGGCGGCGGGCGATACGCTCAAGGCCATGCTGGCCGCACATCAGGGCGGTGATCCGGTCGAGGCCGGCGCCGTGGCCGAGGTCTGCGGTAACCTCAAGGCGCTGACCAGCGATGCGCCTGTTGCCGCTGCTAAGACACCGACTGCCTCCCCCGAGTCCAACGCCGCTGCCGTGTCAGCTGGCGGATGCTACGACATTGAATTTCTGCCGACCGTTGAGGCTACGGCCGATCATCATGCATTGCCCAATCTCCTGCAGGAACTGGGCGCGCTCGGTGACCTTGATGTGGTGGCGCAGCCGCCGGCAGGCGAACCGGGCTTGTGGCGTTTGCGGTTGAAGACCGAGGCGCCGCAGGCCGATTTCGAGGACTTGCTGGAATTCATTTCTGAAAACGATGCCTGGCGGGTCAAGCCGGCCACCAGCGATCTTGACGATGCCGGTGGTGCCTTCGGCTTCTTTGAAGCGCCGGCTGCTGCCGCCGATGAGAGTTACGGTTTCTTCGAACCGCAGGCGGGCGAGGCGCCGGCCTCCGCGCCTGCCGCCAGCGACGACAGTGATGGATTCGGCTTCTTCGAGCCCTTGCCCGAGGTGGTAGGTGGCGCTGAGGCAGGGGCTCCTGCAGCCGCTGCCACTTCGGCCCTTGAGGGCGACGGCTTCGGCTTTTTCGAGCCGATTGCGGCGCCAGCCCCTGAGGCTGCGGAGTCGGCTACGGCAGAACCCGCGTCGGCCACCGCTGTGACAACAGAGTCAGCGCAAAAGGAAATTTCGGAAGCTGCTGCCACGCCCGCTTCCGCCCCCGCTGCTTCATCCCGGGACAATCGCGCCAAACCGGCCGCCGCACCGGCGGGCGAGGCGGCTTCGATCCGGGTCAGCGTCGAACGGGCCGACCAGCTGATCAACCTGGTCGGCGAACTGGTGATTACCCAGGCCATGCTCCTGCAGTGTGCAAACCAGATGCAGGATGCGGCGCCTGAGGCCCTGATCAACGGGCTGGCGCAGCTCGAGCGCAATACGCGCGGTCTGCAGGAAGCGGTGATGTCGATCCGCATGATGCCGATTTCCTTTGTCTTCTCGCGCTTCCCGCGCGTCGTCCGCGACCTGTCGTCGAAGCTTGGCAAACAGGTCGAGTTGAAGATGAGCGGCGAGACGACGGAACTCGACAAGGGCCTCATCGAGCGCATTGCCGACCCGCTGACCCACCTCATTCGCAACAGCCTCGACCACGGCGTCGAGTTGCCCGAGAAGCGCATCGCTGCGGGCAAGAACCCCTGCGGAACGATCACCCTGAAGGCGGCACATCAGGGTGGCAACATCGTCATCGAAGTCGGCGACGACGGTGCTGGCCTCAATCGCCAGCGCATCATGACCAAGGCACGCGAGCGCGGCTTCCAGGTCTCCGACCAGATGAGCGACCAGGATGTCTGGGCGTTGATCTTCGAGGCCGGCTTCTCGACCGCCGAGGTGGTTACCGATGTTTCCGGTCGCGGTGTCGGCATGGATGTGGTGCGTCGGAACATCCAGGCCATGGGTGGCCGCATCGAGATCGAGAGCATGACCGGCATCGGTACGCGGATGACCGTTCGCCTGCCGCTGACACTGGCCATCCTCGACGGCATGTCGGTGGCCATCGGCGAGCACATCTACATCCTGCCGCTTTCGTATGTCATCGAATCGCTGCAGCCGGAACCCGGCGATGTCAAGACGCTTTCCAACCATGCGCGTGTGATCCAGGTGCGTGGTGAATACCTGCCGGTAGTGGCACTGCATGACATGTTCCGGATTCCCGGAGCTGAAACCGATTTCACCAGGGGCATCATGATCGTGCTCGATGCCGATGGCACCAAGGCGGCGCTTTTTGTCGATGCGCTGATCGGTCAGCATCAGGTGGTGATCAAGAGTCTTGAGCAGAATTACCGCCGGGTGTCCGGCATTTCCGGTGCGACGATCATGGGGGATGGGCGCGTGGCGCTGATCCTCGATGTCTCTGCACTGATCG
>JAUPVD010000461.1 GCA_030917225.1 Pseudomonadota bacterium | reverse complement strand
GTCGCCGGCGATGTCGGAGGTCTTGGAAGCGACTTCCTTGACCATCTGCGCACCCATGTTGGCGAACTTGTCCTTCAGTTCGATTTCCTTGGCGACGGAAACACCGTCCTTGGTCACCGTCGGGGCGCCGAACGAGCGCTCCAGAACCACGTTGCGGCCCTTCGGACCGAGGGTCACCTTGACCGCGTCGGCCAGGATGTTGATGCCTTCAACCATGCGGGCACGGGCGGAATCACCGAATTTGACTTCTTTAGCTGCCATTTATGTTTCTCCTGAATTCTGTTGATACGGGCCACGGCATAACCGTTCGCCCTGAGTAGCCCGCGCAGCGGGCGTATCGAAGGGGTTAGTGAGTCGAATTACGACTCCAGAACGCCCATGATGTCCTCTTCACGCATGACCAGGACTTCCTGACCATCGACCTTGACGCCCTGACCGGCGTACTTGCCGAACAGAACACGGTCGCCCACCTTGACGTCGACAGCGATGTGCTTGCCGTTGTCGTCACGCTTGCCCGGGCCAACGGCCAGGACTTCGCCCTGATCCGGCTTCTCGCCGGCGGAATCGGGGATGACGATACCGGAGGCGGTGGTGCGCTCGGCTTCAATGCGCTTGACGATCACGCGGTCGTGCAACGGACGGATTTTCATAAGGTTCTCCTTGGTTTAAAGCGATAAAACGAAAGTGATTGCTAACAACGCTAACAATTGGCTGTCTTGGATTAATCCGGATCAATCAATTTTGGGGTCAAAACAGAAGGTGTTAGCACTCAAAGCCAACGAGTGCTAATAATAGGGGCGGATACCGGCGATTTCAAGAGGACGGCAAGAAAATGTATGTTGTTGCCAACACTTTCTGAAAATAGCCCCAAGCGCTCTATCAGAACCATTGAAATTCTTCAACAACAATGCGTTAGAATCATTCGCTAACGCATTACATGAGTTTTATATTGAACGCAACACGCTCCCGGCCTCCGCCTCGTGCGACTCCGGACTCCTTTGTCGGCCTTGCATTGCCTCGCTTGAAGCGGGGCGACAGGTTTTGCCGTGCGTTTTGCCGTGCGCGCAAGCGTGAGGTGACGCGGTGAGCACCGAGATCCGCGACCGCCTGCTGGCCATCAGGCTGCCGGCCATGCCGCAAGTGCTGCTGAAGCTGCTGGCGCTGTGCCACAGTGAAGATGTTGCCTTCGCCGATGTCGCCGAGGTAGTGACCAAGGATGCCGGCATTTCCGGACGCATATTGAGCGTCGCCAACAGCGCGGCATTCATGCGCAACGGCAAGCGACTGAGCATGGAGCAGGCGCTGACGACGCTGGGCATGAACACCATCAAGAGCCTGGTCATCGGCGAGTCGGTGGCGCAGGTGTTCAGCCATTTTTCCCGCCAGTGCCCGGGCGATCTTTCCAGTTTCTGGCGCCACTCGCTGACCACCGCCGTCATCGCCAAGGAAATCGCCGCCCTCACCGACTACCCGCACGCCGAGGAAGCCTACCTGGCCGGCCTGCTGCACGACGTCGGCCGCCTTGCGCTGGTCAGCGCGTGCCCGAAGGAATACGGTGCGTTCTTTTTGTCGCCGGACAACGACGCCATCTGCGCACTGGAAAAGAAATCGCTCGACATCACGCACGCTGAAGCCGGCGCCTGGATGGTCGAGCGCTGGAACCTCGACTCCTTCCTGGCCGACAGCGTGCTCTACCACCATGAACCGGTGGCGCAGATTGAAAGCACGCCGCCGCTGGTGCGACTGGTTCTGCTCGCCAACCGCCTGGCCGAACACGGCCCGAACAGCCCGCAGGTCAGCGAGGCGGCAGCACTGTTCAAGCTCGCCCCCGACGCGCTCAGCCCCATTGCCGAACGCACCGACGCGCTGGTCAAGCAGGCGGCGGAGCAACTGGGCATCGAACTCAAACCCGAATCGGCCACCCCGCAAGGCCCCGAAAACGCCAGCCACGCGCTGCTTGCCGAAGAAGTCCGGCAACTGGTCCTGACAACGGAAGCCACCCGCCCGCTGTTTGGCCAGCAGAATGACCAGGAACTGCTGCAGACGCTGGTCCGCTCGGCGTGCATTCTCTTCGGCGCGGAAGACGCGGCCATCCTGTTGCACGACCCGCGTGAGAGCGTGCTCGTCGGCACGCCGCTGGACAAGAACCGCCAGCGCCTGGCACAGATCGCACTGCCGCTGACGGCTGGTGCGCCCATTTCCGATTCGGTGATCAGCAATACGCCCGCTTTTCTGGAACCTGACGCAACGACAGTCGGCGTCGGCGAAAAACAGCTGCTGCGCGTCCTCGGCGCGGAGGCTGCGGTATGCCTCCCGCTGGCAGGCACGCCGCACGCCCTTGGCGCGCTCATCTGCGCGGTTCGCCCGGCGCAACTGGCCGACTTGCGCCAGCGCATCGGCCTGCTGCAGGCATTTGCCGCGCAGGGCGCGCGCGCGCTGGCTTCGACGCGTCAGCAACAGACGATGCTGGCCGAAGGTGTCAAGAACGTCGCCGAGGAATACAGCAGCTCGGCCAAGCGCCTGGTGCACGAAGCGAACAACCCGCTGGCCATCATCAAGAATTACCTCAGCGTCCTCGATACCAAGCTGCAGCAGAAGGAAACGCTGGGCGGCGAACTGTCGATCCTGAACGATGAAATCGACCGGGTCGGCAAGATCCTCAAGTCTTTTACCGACGCGCGGCCCGCCAACGGCAGCAAGCTGACGGACATCAACCGCATCGCCAAGGACGTTGTCCGCCTGTTCGAGGAAACCGGCTTCACGCAGGCGTCGCTGCGCATCACGGCGCATACCGGCAACGAGGCACTGAACGTGCCGGCAGATGCCAATCTCGTCCGCCAGATCCTGATCAACCTCGTCAAGAACGCGGTCGAAGCCATGACCGACGGCGGCGAGATCCGGATCGCCACCAACGGCCTGATCAATTTCGGCGGCGAGATGTTCGTCGAGCTTTGCGTCCGCGACACCGGCCCGGGGATGTCCAAGGAATTGCTGGGCAACGTATTTGGCCCGGTCAAGAGCAGCAAGGGCGGCGAACATCGCGGCCTCGGGCTACGCATCGTCAACGAGCTGATCGAAAAGCTCGGTGGCGAAGTGATTTGCAGCAGCAGCAATGAAGGCACCAGCTTTACCATCCTCCTGCCGGCAAAGCAGGGGGGCGCAAACCCCACCAGAGATGGTGACGGGATGCGCCATGCCACTGGAAGTTGAGGACACTCATGAGCTACGTTCAAGAGAATGATGCCGCAGCCCTGAAGAACATTCTGTGCGGCCCGGGGATTTCGCAGCTACCCAAGCGCCCGCCGCGGCTGCTGCTCGTCGACGATGAGCCGCGCCAGCTGCAGAGTCTGCACGCACTCCTTGATGGCCAGGGCTATGAGCTGATCAAGGCCACTTCCGGACAGGCCGCTGTCGCCGAACTCACGCGTGTGAAGTTCGACATCGCCCTGCTCGACCTCGGCCTGCCCGACATGAGCGGTCACGAAGTCATGGATTTCGCGAAGAGCGTCGGCCTCGACTGCCACATCATCGTGCTCAGTGGTGACGTCGAGATCGATGCGGCTATCGGTGCGCTGAAGCGTGGCGCCTATGACTTCCTGCGCAAACCCTATGCCCCCGAAGAGTTGCAGAAGATCATCAGCAACGCGCTGCAGGAAAGGGAACTGGCCAAGCAGAACTGGCACATTGCAGCCCAGCTCGATTCTTCGGAAAAACTCTACCGCTATCTGGTCGACAGCTCGCCGGACATCATCTATACGCTCGACCAGGACGGCCGCTTCACCTTCGTCAATCAACGCGCGACCACGCTGCTCGGCTTCAGCCGCAGCGAACTTCTCGGCAAGCACTACTCGGAAATCGTTTTCGAGGAAGACCTCGAACGCGCCCTGTATGTTTTCAACGAGCGCCGCGTCGGCGAACGCGCCACCCGCAATGTCGAGCTTCGCCTGAAGTGCACCACCGGCGGCGAAGACTGCCGCTTCTTCGACAACACTTTGATGACGATCGCCTTCAACTCGGAGGCCATCTACGCCGCGAATACGGACATCAAGCACCGCGAATATTTCGGCACCTACGGCGTTGCCCGCGACATCAGCGACCAGAAGCGTGCGGAAGAGCAGATTGCCTACCAGGCCTACCACGACGTACTGACCGACCTGCCGAACCGGGCGCTGTTTCGCGACCGCCTTGGCCTGGCCATCATGCAGGCGAAGCGCAATAGTCGGGAACTGGCCGTGCTGTTCGTCGACCTTGACCGCTTCAAGATCGTCAACGACTCGCTGGGCCATTTGAACGGCGACCTGCTGTTGCAGGAGGTCGCCTCGCGCCTGAAACTCTGCCTGCGCCAGGGCGACACCCTGGCCCGCCATGGCGGCGATGAATTTACCCTGGTCCTCCCCGACATCACCGACCGCAGCGATGCCAGGCATGTGGCCGACAAGGTCCTCGACGCCGTGCACCAGCCCTTCCATCTTGACGGCAACGAAGTCTACGTTTCAGCGAGCATCGGCATTGCCATCTACCCCGACCACGGCGCCTCCGGCGAGCAACTGGTTCGCAACGCCGATATCGCCATGTATCGCGTCAAGGGTGCCGGCAAGAACGGGGTCCAGTTCTTTACCAACCAGATGCTCGACGACATCCATCACCGGGCGGCGCTGGAAAAGGATTTGCGCAAGGCCATCGACAACAACGAGCTGGAAGTCTATTACCAGCCCCAGATCGATGTCCGCACCAGCCGGATCATTGGCGGCGAAGGGCTGATCCGCTGGCACCACCCGGTGCGCGGCCTGCTCACCCCCGGCGAGTTCCTGCCCTTTGCCGAAGAGAACGGCCTCATCCTGCCGCTCAGCGACTGGCTCCAGGAGGCTGTCTGCCGCGATCTGCTGGAATGGGATGCGGCCGGCGCCACAAACCTGAAGCTGTCGCTCAACGTGTCGCCGCAGTATCTCGATCGCGGTGATTTCTGCGACGCAATGAGCCGGGCAATGCAACACCACGGCATCGCGCCGCACCGCCTGGAGGTTGAGATTACCGAGAACATCAGCATCCGCAACCCGAAGCTGGCCATCGAGCAGTTGCATCGCCTGCACGCACTCGGCGTGAGTACGGCCATCGACGACTTCGGCACGGGCTATTCATCACTGGCCTATCTGCACCGTTTTCCGGTGGACACCATCAAGATCGACCAGTCGTTCGTCCGCGAGATCTACAGCGCAAACGGACACTACCCGGTGATCCTGGCGATCATTTCCATCGCCCGCGGGCTCAACCTCGGGCTCGTCGCCGAAGGTGTCGAAACCGAAGCCCAGTATGAATACCTGAAAGCCAACGGCTGCAAGATCATGCAGGGCTATCGGTT
>JAUPVD010000460.1 GCA_030917225.1 Pseudomonadota bacterium | reverse complement strand
GGTGATATTCCGTCCAGTTCTGCTCGAAGTGCTCATCGAAGAAAGAGCAGTGATCGTGGTGGATGACGTCGAAGTCGACACCCGGACGAATGCGCAGGCCAGCCGCTTCGATTTTTCTCGCCATTTCTTCGCTACGGCCGATCAGCATCGGACGGCAGATGCCCTCATCGAGTGCAACCTGGATCGCGCGCAGCACACGCTCATCCTCGCCCTCGGCAAAGACGATGCGTTTCGGATCGCGCTTGGCCTGCGAGAATACCGGCCGCATGATCAGCCCCGAGTGATAGACGAACTCGTTAAGGCTCTGGATGTAGGCGGGGAAATCCTTGATTGGCCGCGTCGCCACACCGGAGTCCATACCGGCCTGCGCGACGGCCGGTGCGATCTTCACGATCAGGCGCGGGTCGAAGGGCTTCGGTATCAGGTACTCGGGACCGAAGCCGGTCACCTTGTCGCCATAGGCAGAAGCCACGATTTCCGACTGCTCGGCACGCGCCAGTTCGGCAATGGCCTGCACGGCCGCCAGCTTCATTTCCTCGGTGATCGTCGTTGCACCGACATCCAGCGCGCCACGGAAAATGAAGGGGAAGCAGAGGACGTTGTTGACCTGGTTCGGGTAATCCGAGCGGCCGGTACAGATGATTGCATCATCGCGAACCGACTTCACGTCTTCCGGCAGAATCTCCGGACTGGGGTTGGCCAGCGCCAGGATCAGCGGCCGCGCCGCCATCTTTGCCGCCATCTCCTTTTTCAACACGCCGCCGGCCGACAGCCCGAGGAACACGTCGGCATCGGCAATGACCTCGCCCAGCGTCCGGGCATCGGTCTTCTTGGCATAGCGCGCCTTGATCTCGTCCATTTCTTCGACGCGACCTTCGTAGACCACCCCCTTGATGTCGGTAACCCAGATGTTCTCGACAGGGATACCCAGCATCACCAGCAGGTCGAGGCATGCCAGCGCGGCCGCACCGGCACCGGATGTCACCAGTTTGATCTTCTTGAGATCCTTGCCGAGATAGGTCAGACCATTAAGGATGGCGGCACCGACAACGATCGCCGTACCGTGCTGGTCGTCGTGAAAGACCGGAATCTTCATCCGTTCGCGCAGCTTCTTTTCTATATAGAAGCATTCCGGCGCCTTGATGTCCTCGAGGTTGATGCCGCCGAAGGTCGGCTCAAGGGCCGCGATCATGTCGATCAGCTTGTCGGCGTCACGCTCCTCGATCTCCAGGTCGAAGACATCGATGTTGGCAAATTTCTTGAACAGGACGCCCTTGCCTTCCATCACCGGCTTGGCAGCCAGCGGCCCGATGTTGCCGAGGCCAAGCACGGCCGTGCCGTTGGTGATGACACCGACGAGATTGGCGCGCGAGGTGAGCGTGCTGACTTCAGCCGGGTCCGCAACGATCTCTTCGCAGGCGGCAGCAACGCCGGGCGAGTAGGCCATGGACAGGTCGTACTGGTTGGTCAGCTGCTTGGTCGGCGTAACCGCGATCTTTCCCGGTTTCGGCATGCGATGGTAGTAGAGCGCTGCTGTGCGAAGCTGGTCTTTGTCCATGGGGCACCTCTTGTTCGTAATTCATAATTATAAGGCACATATGGGGGTGATCGCCAATTGGGGATTTCCACAAACCTGCCTGCAAATGTCTGACAACCAGACCTCATCGAACATGCGGAAATCCTGATCCTTCAAGGCTTTGAGAGGCTTTCTGAGCGAACCGGCTTGTGCCATAATTACGGACTCGAAGCACGCACTCTTATACAAGACCCTCACGCCGCGCCCACAAACGCCGAGCATGATCGCCCGACCCCAAAAGCGCTGGGCAATCCATTTGCCTGCCGCGACCGACGCCCTCCGCACCGACATCCACCAGGATGCCGGCCAACCTAGCACGCGCCGCGCCACGGTAGTTTCCGTTTTCAAGTTTTTCTTTTGAGAGCATCGCCATGAGCCAACCCGTACCGCTGAACGCCCCCGCTTACGTCAAACATGAAGGCCTGAAAAAATGGGTCGCCGAAATCGCCGCGCTGACCCAGCCGGATCGTATCTACTGGGCCGACGGCTCGCAGGAAGAATACGACCGCCTCTGCGCCGAGATGGTCCAGGCCGGCATGCTGATCAAGCTGAACGAAACCAAGCGCCCGAACTCCTACCTGGCCTGGTCCGACCCGTCGGACGTTGCGCGTGTCGAAGACCGCACCTACATCTGCTCGAAGAACAAGGACGATGCCGGCCCGACCAACAACTGGGAAGACCCGGCCGAAATGCGCCAGACGCTGAACGGCGTATTCAAGGGCTGCATGCACGGCCGCACCATGTACGTCGTGCCGTTCTCGATGGGTCCGCTCGGTTCACCGATTGCCCACATCGGCATTGAAATCACCGACAGCCCCTACGTCGTCGTCAACATGCGTACCATGACCCGCATGGGCGCCAAGGTATTCGACGTGCTCGGCACCAACGGCGAATACGTGCCCTGCGTACACTCGATCGGCGCCCCGCTCGGCCCCAACGAGAAGGACTCCCGCTGGCCGTGCAACCCGGACACCAAGTACATCGTGCACTACCCGGAAACCCGCGAGATCTGGTCCTATGGTTCCGGCTACGGCGGCAACGCCCTGCTCGGCAAGAAGTGCTTCGCCCTGCGCATCGCCTCGAACATGGCGCGCGACGAAGGCTGGCTGGCCGAGCACATGCTGATCCTCGGCGTCGAATCGCCGACAGGCGAAAAGACCTACGTCGCGGCGGCCTTCCCGTCGGCCTGCGGCAAGACCAACTTCGCCATGCTGATTCCACCGAAGACCTTCGACGGCTGGAAGATCACCACCGTCGGCGACGACATCGCCTGGATCAAGCCGCAGAAGCAGGCCGACGGCTCGACCAAGTTCTACGCCATCAACCCGGAAGCCGGCTTCTTCGGCGTTGCTCCGGGCACCAGCGAGAAGACCAACTTCAACGCCATGGCGACGCTGAAGGAAAACATCATCTTCACCAACGTCGCACTGACCGACGACGGCGATGTGTGGTGGGAAGGCATGTCCAAGGACGCGCCGGCCCACTGCATCGACTGGCAGGGCAAGGACTGGACGCCGGAACTGGCCAAGGAAACCGGCCGCAAGGCAGCGCACCCGAACTCGCGCTTCACCGCTCCGGCCCATCAGTGCCCGTCGGTTGACGAAAAGTGGGAAGACCCGAAGGGGGTGCCGATCTCGGCCTTCATCTTCGGTGGCCGCCGCGCCACCACCGTGCCGCTGACCTACCAGGCGTTCAACTGGAACTACGGTGTCTACATGGCCGCTACGCTCGGTTCGGAAACGACTGCGGCCGCCTTCGGCGCGCAGGGCGTCGTCCGTCGCGACCCGTTCGCCATGCTGCCGTTCTGCGGCTACCACATGGGTGACTACTTCAACCATTGGCTGAAGATGGGGCACACCGTCGACCAGGCGCCGGGCATCTTTTGCGTGAACTGGTTCCGCATGAACGAGAAGGGTGAATTCATGTGGCCGGGCTTCGGTGAGAACATGCGCGTGCTGAAATGGATCGTCGATCGCGTCCGCGGCCGCGTTTCCGCCAAGGAAACCGCACTCGGCTGGATGCCGCGCTTCGAGGACATCGACTGGACCGGGCTGGACATCACCAAGGCTGAATTCGAGTCGCTGACCAAGATCGATGCCGATGCCTGGCAGTCGGAACTGGCCGGTCACAAGGAGTGGTTCGACAAGCTGGGCGAAAAGCTGCCGAAGCAGCTGACGCTGAAGCGCGAGCTGTTCGAGATGAACATCTTCCGCGACGCCGCTTAATCCCCGGCTCAATTCGCAGTAGACTGCAAAGGCCGCCTCCGGGCGGCCTTTGTTTTTTCATTCCCACCTCCGGAGAGCCCGAAATGCGTGCCGCCTCTCGTCTGGCCGACATCGCCCCATTCCACGTCATGGAGCTGCTCACCCGTGCCAAGGCATTGGAAGCCGCAGGCAAGGACATCATCCATATGGAAGTGGGCGAACCGGATTTCCCGACCCCTGCCCCCATCGTCGCCGCTGCGCAGCAGGCGATCGCCGAGGGGAGAACCTTCTACACCCCGGCCCTCGGCCTGCCGGAACTGCGCGACGCCATCTCCCGTTTTTACGCCGACCGCTACGGCATCACCGTACCGGCCTCCCGCATCGCCGTCACCGCTGGTGCCTCGGGTGCGCTGACACTGGCCATGGCCTGTCTGGTCGAACCGGGCAGCGAATGGCTACTGACCGATCCGGGCTACCCCTGCAACCGGCACTTCATTCGCGCCTTCGAGGGGGTGCCGATCGGCATCCCGGTAGACGCAGCCAGCAACTTCCAGCCAACAACGGCGCATCTCGAACATCACTGGAATACTCGCACCGCTGGCGCCTTGTTCGCCTCTCCGGCCAACCCCACTGGCACCATGCTGATGGCTGACGAGATCAATGCTCTGGCAGAATTCGTCCGCCGGAGAGACGGACA
The DNA here is from genome assembly GCA_030917225.1 of Pseudomonadota bacterium. GTDB lineage: Bacteria > Pseudomonadota > Gammaproteobacteria > Burkholderiales > Rhodocyclaceae > Proximibacter. Next base: position 1,154 of record JAUPVD010000460.1, on the reverse strand, counting down.
GTTGATCGTCGACGAGATTTATCACGGCCTCACCTACGAATCCGACGCGCCGACGGCGCTGGTCGCTGGCGACGATATCTTCGTCGTGCAAAGCTTCTCCAAGTATTTCCAGATGACCGGCTGGCGACTCGGCTGGCTGGTGGTCCCCGAGCCCTACATCAGGGACATCGAAAAACTGGCGCAGAATCTTTTCATCTCGCCCTCATCCCCGGCCCAGCATGCTGCGCTGGCGGCATTTGACCCGGAAACCATTGCCATCCTTGAGGCACGGCGAGCGGAATTCCGACGCCGGCGCGATTTTCTCGTGCCGGCTCTCAGCTCTCTGGGCTTCCGGCTGACAGCACAGCCGCAGGGCGCCTTCTATGTCTATGCCGACTGCAGTGCACTGACTAACGACAGCGATCGCTTCGCACGCGACCTGCTGGAATCAACTGGCGTCGCCATCACACCGGGGCTGGATTTTGGCAGCCACGCGCCGCGGCAACATCTGCGTTTCGCCTACACCACCGATGTGGCGAGACTCGCAGAGGCGGTTGAACGCATCCGGCGCTTTCTGGCTGGCTGAACGGAAAAAGCTGGAGATAAAAACAGAGGCGGCGCGACAAATGCCGCGCCACTGAAAAAGAGCGGGCGGGGCAAGGAATACTCGCCCCGCACCACATCTACCGCCGATTACTTCGGACGCGAACCGGTCGGGAAAGGCCAGGCCGCAGTCGGATTGAGCGCGGTTTTCAGACCCGGGGTTGCAGCCGTCGACGGAGTCGGGGCGGGGGCCGATGCAGCAGGAGCAGCAGGCTTCGCTGCCGGCTTGGCTGCAGGCTTTTTCGCCACGGGCTTCGCTGCCGGTTTCTTCGCCGCCGGTTTTGCGGCCGGCTTGGCTGCGGGTTTCTTGACCGCAGGCTTCGCTGCCGGCTTCTTGGCCACGGGCTTTGCTGCCGGCTTTTTCGCTACAGGCTTCTTGGCCGCGGGCTTTGCTGCCGGCTTCTTGGCCGCAGGCTTGGCTACTGGCTTCTTCGCTGCGGGTTTCTTCGCTGCCGGCTTGGCAGCAACCTTCTTCGGAGCAGCCTTCTTCACTGCCGGCTTGGCAGCAGCCTTCTTCGGAGCGGCTTTCTTCACTGCCGGTTTGGCAGCAGCCTTCTTCGGAGCGGCTTTCT
>JAUPVD010000459.1 GCA_030917225.1 Pseudomonadota bacterium | reverse complement strand
CTTGTTCGGCTACGAGAAGGGTGCGTTTACTGGTGCCCAGCAGGCTCAGGCGGGCAAGTTCGAGCAGGCTCAGGATGGCACCCTGCTGCTCGATGAAGTGACCGAAATGCCGCTCGGGCTGCAGGCCAAGCTGTTGCGGGTGTTGCAGGAGCGCGAAGTGGAGCGGGTCGGCGGCAAGAAACCAGTCTCTCTGAACATCCGTATCGTGGCCACCTCTAACCGTGACATGGCCGAGGCGGTGGCGCGCGGGGTGTTCCGGGAAGACCTGTATTACCGTCTGAACGTATTTCCCCTGCCCATACCGGCCCTGCGTCAGCGTCCCGACGACATTGTCGCCCTGGCCCGTCATTTCCTCGCCGCCCATGGGGGCATGGTCGGACGGACAGGGATGGTTCTGTCGGCGGCAGCTGAAAGTGCGCTACGCGCCCATGCTTGGCCGGGCAATGTACGCGAACTGGAGAACGTGATCCAGCGGGCAATGATCATGGCGCCCGGCGACACTGTCGATGCCGCGCATCTGCATTTGCAGGCGTCGCCAATTGCTGTCACGGTCTCGGCGATAACGGCATCTCCGGTGGCGCTTGCCGAGAAACCCGACGCTTTACGTGCCGACAGCATTCGTGATCTTGAGCGCGAGCATATTCTGGAGACGCTGGCGGCAGTCGGCGGCTCCCGCAAGCAGGCGATCGAGCGCTTGGGTATCTCGGAACGAACCTTGCGTTACAAGCTCAAGCAGTACAAGGAAGAGGGCTTTTTCCATGAATGAGTCCTTGGTGGCACGATGTTTGCTGTTGATACGGGGAATGTAAGCGGAGTTTAATCGGAGTCGCGAAATGGACACCAAAGGTATCGATCAAATGTTGGGTTTGCTGCGCGCCACAACTGCGCAGGCAACCGGAAAACCGGCGGAAACACAGGCTGCAGCAGGTGCTGCGGGAGGTGTCGACTTTGCCACGGTGCTCAAGAACTCGATTGAGCAGGTCAATCAGACGCAGCAGCAAGCGGAAACGCTGGCGGCAAATTTTGCCGCCGGTGACGGCAATGCCAACCTGCACGACGTGATGATCGCCCTGCAGAAGGCCAACGTCTCGTTCCAGGAGATGGTACAGGTACGGAACAAACTGGTGACTGCCTACCACGACGTGATGAACATTCAGGTCTGACGGGTTTCCCAGTCAGTCAGTAGCGTCAACCAACAAAAAGGCCAGTCCGGGTATCCCGAACTGGCCTTTTTGTTGGGTTCTGGTGGTGTTCAGCGCTAACCCATGCCTGACATGCGCGCCTTGCGCTCACGCTCGACGCGGGTGATGTAGCGCTGGATCATTGTCAGCCGGGTTCCCGGCAGGTTCACGTATTCGCAGCCGACGCGCAGGTGGTGGTTGCCGGTTTTGGTCGTGACGTCAAAGGCGTTGCGCACGATCAGGTTGCAGACAAGCATGCCTTCCTCGGGCAGATCGATGCGGCAATCCGAAAAAACCGTTTCGATCGGAAAATCATCTTTCCGTTCAGGTTCCACCATTAACCCGACGCCACCGCCGCTGATGTCCACCAGCGGCAGGTCTGTGGCAATGGTTGCGCCATCTGGGCGCTTGACGTTGAAACGGCAGCGAACCGGGTTGGCGATTGGCGTGGAGAGGCGGTAGTACTCGCGGCGCTGCAGACGCAGCACGGTTTCCGGAATGGCGCTGCGAAAAGCGGGGCGACCAGCGTACTCCGTTTCCTCAAGGTGCTTCAGGCTGAATTGAACCTTGACCTTGTCGAGCGACGTGGTGAACAACAGACGATCAGCCTTGAGCGCTTTGGCGTTCATCTCGCTGTCGCTGCCCAGGTCGAAAATCAGGCGACCCGAGTCAGCGTTCACTTCTATCAGCGAGGTGAGCAGAAATGACTGGCCTTGATCGAAGTAAACGGTGATCAGGCTGCCTTTTTGCAGCACTGCGCGCAGAACGAAGATGATCTCGGTCTTCGAATACAGCAGATACTTGCTGTAAATGTCTCCCTGCTCAAGTTCCAGTCTGGTGGGCGCTTCTTCGTGGCCGTGCTGGGTGGTGTGTTCCGACATTTATTGTTCCGAATCGATTCGATAGCGCATCACACCGGAGTTTAATGCAAAACCGGGCGTCGGAGAATGCTGGTCTTTGCAGCGCCTGCGCTCTACGCAGATCAGGCGGCAGGAGGAATGCTGAGATCGGGCGGGGGTAGGCCTTCGCCACGCTCAATGCGATACAGCCAGGCGAGGAGTTCGGCGACAGCGATATAGAGTTGCGGCGGGATACGCTGGTCGAGGTCGATTTGCAGCAGCAAGGAAACGAGTTCCGGCGATTCGTGAACATAGACGCCGTGTTCCTTGGCGCGGGCGATGATTTCCTCGGCGACCAGCCCCCGGCCTTTGGCGACAACGCGCGGCGCTGCGTCAGCCTCGCGGTAGGCCAGGGCGACGGCCGTGCGCATGGAGTTACTCTGCTGCTGTGGGTCGCTCATGGCGGCCTACCGTGAATCCGTTGAGCTTCAAGCCTGCAGCTTCCATCTGCGTACGCAGGGTGTCACCGCCGTTGGCAAGCTGCATGGCCGCAGCGTTGGATTGCGCGGTCAGCGACAATGTCAGCTCACCGGCAACGATAAGCAATGCGGCGTGCACTTCGCCGAGCTGGGGCATGGTCAGCGTCAGCCGGGTTTGCCATGGCGCTGGCTCGGACTCGCCACCTTG
>JAUPVD010000458.1 GCA_030917225.1 Pseudomonadota bacterium | reverse complement strand
TCGCTGTCGCTGGCCGTATCGATCATGTTCTCCGGCTTCCTGGCGCTGACCTTTACCCCGGCGCTGTGCGCCACGCTGCTCAAGCCGATCCCGCAGGGGCATCATGAAAAGCGCGGGTTCTTTGGCGGCTTCAACCGCGTCTTCGGCCGACTGACCCAGCGCTACACCGCGCTCAACAGCAAGCTGGTGCCGCGTGCCGGGCGCTTCATGTTTATCTACCTGGCCATCGTCGTGGTGATGGGTTTCTTCTACCTACGTCTGCCGGAGTCCTTCGTGCCCGCAGAAGACCAGGGCTACATGATCGTCGACGTGCAATTGCCGCCAGGCGCGACCCGCGAGCGCACATCCGAGACGGGCGCGCAGCTGGAAGAGTTCCTCATGTCACGTGAGGCCATGGGCAGTTCCTTCTTGGTCTTGGGCTTCAGCTTCTCGGGCATGGGCGAAAACGCCGCGCTGGCTTTCCCGGTGCTCAAGGATTGGTCCGAGCGTAATTCGGATCAGTCGGTCGAGGCCGAGACAGCAGCCGTGAACGAGCATTTCGCCAACCTCGACGACGGTACCATCATGGCCGTGCCGCCACCGCCAATCGAAGGCCTAGGTAACTCCGGCGGTTTCGCCCTGCGTCTGCAGGATCGCGGCAGCTTGGGCCGTGAAGCCTTACTGGCTGCTCGCGACGAGTTGCTGGGCCAGGTCAACGGCAATCCGAAATTCCTCTACGCCATGATGGAAGGCCTGGCTGAAGCGCCACAACTGCGCCTGGTCATCGATCGCGAGCAGGCGCGCGCCCAGGGCGTGAGCTTCGAGTCGATCAGCACCGCTCTGTCCACGGCGTTTGGCTCCACGGTGATCAACGATTACTCGAATGCTGGTCGTCAACAGCGCGTGGTGGTGCAGGCAGAGCAAGGTGAGCGCATGACCCCGGAGAGCGTGCTCAAACTTCACGTGCCCAACGATAGCGGTGGTCTGGTACCCCTGAGTGCCTTCGTCACCACGAAGTGGGAAGAGGGTCCGGTACAGATGTCTCGCTACAACGGCTACCCGTCGATCCGTATCACCGGCGACGCCGCTCCGGGTGTAAGTACCGGCGAGGCCATGGCTGAGCTGGAGCGCATTATTGGCGAGCTGCCGGCCGGCATCGGCTACGAATGGACGGGCCTGTCCTATCAGGAGCGGGTCGCCAGTGGTCAGGCGCTGATGCTGTTCGCACTGGCTATCGTCGTCGTGTTCCTATTGCTGGTCGCCCTCTACGAGAGCTGGGCAATTCCACTGACGGTGATGTTGATCGTGCCGATTGGTGCTCTCGGTTCGGTGCTGGCGGTGACGAGTGTTGGCCTGTCGAACGACGTGTACTTCAAGGTCGGTCTGATCACCATCATCGGCCTGGCGGCGAAGAACGCCATTCTGATTGTCGAGTTCGCCAAGGATCTCTGGGAACAGGGTTACTCGCTGCGCGACGCGGCCATCGAGGCGGCGCGGATTCGCTTCCGCCCGATCATCATGACCTCCATGGCGTTCATCCTCGGCGTCGTGCCGCTGGTGATCGCCAGTGGTGCCGGCGCTGCCAGCCAGCGCGCCATCGGCACCGGTGTCATCGGAGGCATGCTTAGTGCGACGCTGTTGGGGGTGATCTTCGTGCCGATCTTCTTCGTTTGGGTGCTGTCGCTGCTGCGCAGCACGCCCCATACGCCGTCCACTACTGACGGCCCTGTTGCCCGGATCAAGGACTAAACGCTATGCAACCGATCGTTCTGTTTCGCCCGGCGTTGCTGGTACTGACCCTGACCGTTGCCGGCTGTTCCCTGGCTCCCAACTACCAGCGCCCTGAAGCGCCGGTTGCGGCGAGCTGGACGCCTACCGTCGAGGCAACAGGCAGTTTTGCGGCGGATGTACTGGATTGGAAGACATTCATCATCGACCCGCAACTGCACCGGGTGGTGGACGCTGCCCTCAGTAACAACCGCAGTTTGCGCCAAGCCCTGCTCGATATTGAAGCCGCACGGGCGCAGTACCGCGTGCAGCGAGCCGACCGCTTGCCGTCGATCAACGCCAACGCGACGGGTAGTCGCCAGAGGCTGCCCGCCGATCTATCGAGTAGCGGTCGTTCGGATGTGAGCAGCAGTTACCAGGTCGGCCCCGGCCTGACGGAATACGAAGTCGATCTGTTCGGCCGGGTGCGCAACTTGTCCGAATCGGCCCTGGAGACCTACCTGGCGACCGAAGAAGCGACTCGCGCCACGCAGGTCAGCCTGATCGCCGAAGTGATCGAAGCTTACCTGACTCGCGATGGTGCACAGCGCCGTTTGGCGCTGGTCGAACAGACCCTGAAAACCCGCGAGGACTCGCTGGAGCTGATCAGCCGCCGTCGCCAGGCTGGCACCGCCACTGCCCTCGACTATCAGGAGGCCCTGGGCCTGGCTGAGCAGGCCAAGGCCGAACGCGAGAGCACCCTGCGCCTGCTGCAGCAGACCGACAATGCCCTCGTTCTGCTGGTCGGTACGCCTGATGCCAATAGCCTGCTGCCGGCTGCACCGCGCGATTCGTTGTTAGTGCTGCAGGACATCGCTCCCGGCACGCCCTCGACGCTGATCGAACGGCGTCCGGACATCCTCGCCAGTGAGCATCGCCTCAAAGCGCGCAATGCCGATATCGGTGCGGCCCGCGCGGCGTTCTTTCCGCGCCTATCGTTGACCGGTTCGGTGGGCAGTTCCAGCACCGAGCTATCGGGGCTGTTCGACGGCGGTTCGCGAGCCTGGTCGTTTGCCCCGAGCCTGTCACTGCCGATTTTCGCCGGCGGTCGTAACCGCGCTAACCTTGACTTGGCTGAGGTGCGCAAGGACGCGGCAGTAGCCGCGTACGAAGGCACCATCCAGGTGGCTTTCCGTGAAGTCGCCGATGCCCTGACAGCCACAGACACCCTACGCCGAGAGGAAGCCGCACGGCGTGCTCTGGCTGACTCCAGTGTGGCCGCCATGACGCTGGCGAAAGCTCGCTACGACGGCGGTGTGGACGACTACCTGCGCTACCTCGATGCCCAGCGCAGCACCTTCGGTAATCAGGTAACACTCATCCAGATCAGCACCGAACGGCAGATCGCCCTGGTCGACCTGTTCAAGTCCTTGGGCGGTGGCTGGGAAGAAAGCCCGGCAGGTGTGCAGCCGTAATCGGCACGCCGTGTGATTAATCCGATCTTTCCTGCCTCGCCGACTGAGCGCGCACCTGCTCAGCCTTGGCAAGGCTCAACAAGGAGCAAGACGCATGCTGAACATCGAGTGGCAGAATCAGGTTGCATTGGTCAGTGGCGCTGGTAGAGACCAGGGTATTGGTATGGCGATTGCCCGCCGGCTGGGTGCAGCAGGCGCAAGGCTTATCGTCACCGCCAGCAGCGCGCGGATCGCCGAGCGTGTCGCCGAGTTGCGCAAGGCCGGATATCCGAGCCATCACAGCGATGCCTGACTGGTACAAGACCCTGCGCTATCGCTACTCTGTTTTAGGCGAAAACAGTGATCTGAATAGGGGTAGAGCAAGCAGTCGTGTCACCAGCCGCCATTTCGATCACGGCAGGTCGAGCCGGGTGTTCATATCGAGATCGAACCGACCATACGGGTTGACGTGTTCCCAGATCAGCGGCGTCAGGGCGGCGTAGTCGCGTGGTGTGAACCTGCCCTGCCAATGCGGCAGGGCCAAGACCTTCTGGATCATCAGCGTGTTGATGTAGACCATACAGTTCTGGATCAGGTGCAGCGCGAGCATGCTGACCTCGTGATCCTCGCGGCGGTTGCTCGCCATCTCGCCCCGGCGGGCGAAGAACACGAAGTCGGTCGCGCCGTTCCACTGCTCGACTACGTTCAGCCCCTCGTTGATTTCCCGGCGCAACGCCTCGTCGTGCAGGTAGCGGCACAGGAAGATGGTCTTGATCGCCTTGCCCAACTCAGCGAATGCCTTGTAGGTCGGGTGCTGCACGTTCTTCTTGGTGAAGCGGCGCAGGATGGCTTCGGTGTCCGCTGTCCCCAGGCGCAGCGCGGTAGCGTACTTGACCATCTGGTCGTACTGTTGCCGCACCGAGTCCCAGTCGATGGGCTTGGTCAGAATCTGTTGCAGGTTCGCGTAGGCGTCGGCCTTGCCGGTCTCTGGCCGGTACAGCTTCTGTGAGTGGATGGCCTTCAGCCGTGGCAGCAACTGGAAGCCCAGCAGGCGGCAGAAGGCGAACGCCACCGTGCTCTGGCCGTGCGAATCGACATACTGCCGATCCACCTCCATCTCGGTGCAATGGTGGATCACGCCCTCGATCATCGACGCCACCTCCGACGACGACGGCGACTTGAGCTGCGAATGGATGCACAGCGAGTTGCGCTCGACATGCCAGTAGATCATCACGCCGCGCCCGCCGTAGCGGACGTGCCATTGCGTGGTGAGGTTCTGATCCCACGCGCCGAAGTGTTTCGAGTCCGACGCGCAAGCGGTGGTGCCGCTACCCCAGATCGCCGGGTTGCGGGCTTGCAGCGTGCCGTCTGCGACGATGGCAATCGCGCGGCGCATCGCGTCCACGCTGATGTAACGGCGGCGCACATAGGCCAGGTCGCGCGCCGTGGTGCCGGAATCCAGCCCGGCCATGCGCTGCAAGCCAGCATTGGTGCCCAGGCCGTGCAGACACAGGAGCAGGCGCGGCTGCAACACCGAGCGATCCATCGACTCGTAGGAGGTCGGGCTTTTCAGGGCATCGGTAAAGCTCAACCGCAGATCGGTTTCCTTGACCATATCGAGCAGGCTGGTCATCGGCCAGAGGACATTGAGTTCGGCCTTTAGCGCGGTCAGATTGGGGGGATCGGGTTGCGCATCGAGCGGCGTCAGCGTGATCCAGCCACCGCCCTTGCTGCTCAGCCGGACGGATGGATTCTTCTTCAAGCCAGCGTCGAAGGTGGACAGCGCCGCGCGCATTTCGGCCTGCAAGTCGGCGATGAAGCGCTCCACATCGAGAGGCAGGTTCAGCGCCCGGTAGTAGTCCTCGCGGTTTTGCTCGAAGTCAGCCGGCAGATCGTCGTCGGGGTTGCGGTAGCGGTTCGCGCCGACCACCCAGATTTCCTTGCAGCGCAGCCGCTCGCGCAGGGCTTCCAGCACGGCGATTTCATAGGTGACGCGGTTGACCCGATCCCGGCCGGCGGCGTCCGTCTCCATGACGGCTTCTCGCCACAGGCCACGTACCACGCCATCGAGCGGCACCTCGATGTCGGCTGGGAAGGTATGCACCTTGGTGTCGGCAAAGCGC
>JAUPVD010000457.1 GCA_030917225.1 Pseudomonadota bacterium | reverse complement strand
TCCCTGGCGGCGGATCGACGACGAATTCACCGACGACCCCGGCAATTTCCGCGAGCGCCACTACCGGGAATTCGTCTCCTTCCTGCCCTATGTGCAGCGCTTTCTTTACGGCGAAGGTCGCTCGCGTCATGTCGCGGCGGATGATCCGCCGGGGGATTCGCCGGTGCATGTCTTCCGGCGCAAGGATATCGACCGCCTGCGCCTGACCCTGCGCAAAGGTCAGGCGCCCATCGAACTCGATGTTGTCCACCTCGATCTCTACTTCTTTCACGACCTCGATCTGGTCCAGCTCAATCTGGAGGTGCGTGGCGCAGACCTGGCACTGGCCGACGTACGCGACATCCTTTTTCGTTTCGGCCGCGCCTATCCCTCTGGCTGGGAAGAGAGCGGGGAAGGGCTGCACAACGCCTTCCTCGCGGAGTGGCTTGACGCCGATGGCCAGGTCGTTGCCCGTTCCGATTCCGGACGTCGCGACAAGTACCTCGGCTTCGTCTGCGAGCATCGCAGCCCCTGCATTTCCGAACACTGGGCCTGCCTGCTGCGGCCGCTGGTGCTGGCGCATTCCGACGAGGCGGGTGATCTACGCTACCGGCTGATCGAATACCACCGCATGCCGGTGATGGCTTATCTGGCCATCGACCGGCCACGCACCCTGAGCCGCGAGGACTGGGTGCGCATCGGGCTGGCCACGACACTCCATCCGGACGAGCCGCTGCCGGTAAATGAACCTGCGGTTGTCGAGTTTGAACAGCGCTACTGCCAGGACCGCTTCTGGACGGCAAGCGAGGCCGGTCCGAACACGCGCTTCATCTGCACGGGCAACGCCTTCCTGCTGGTGGGCGATGCCGCCTCCCCCTTCTTCCGGGATGCCGAGCGCGGTGTGCTGGCGCAGTTCCGCCATCAGTATTTCCTGGTCTTCCTGATTGCCCACCTGCACCGGGCTTCACTGCTGGTGTTCTCCGAAATTCTTGTCGACGCGGTCAACGATCTCGATATCCGCAACGATATTTCGGTGCGCCGCTTCAAGCGGCGGATCCGCGCCAACTTCGAGACCTTCCTGCGCTTCACCCACCGCTACTGGTTCCACGAGCTGTCCGAGCGCCCGCACGTGCAGGCAATGTTCCGGCTGTGCTCGAACCACCTGCGCAACGACGCGCTGTATGAAGAGGTGCGCGATGAAATCCGCGAGATGAGCCTCTACCTCGACAGCGATTCCCAGCGCCGGCAATCGAACACCGTGGTCCGGCTGACGGTGATCACCATCCTCGGCCTGATCGCCACCGTAACCACCGGCTACTTCGGCATGAACATCATTCCCTTTGGCGAAGGCACAGTGTCCGAGCGCATGCTGCACGGCCTGGCGGCGACCACGGTGTTTGTCAGCCTCGTACTTTTCGCCATCTCGCGCTCGAAGCGACTGTCGGATTTCCTTGAGGATTTGTCCGACGAAAAACTTGGCTTTGTCGGCAAGCTGAAGGCGTTCTGGAACGCGCTGGCGGGCAAGGAGCGCTGAGCTCCCCTGTTCTCTCCTGTTGCCGTTGCTAGCCGGGGCGCTGGGTCAGGCCATCCACCAGTGCCGTGGCAAAACCCGACAATTGTTTCCGGTTGCGCACGCACACCTGCAGGTCGCGCTGCGCCCACGTCTCGTCCAGCTCCACCTCCGTCGGCGGTTCGCGCAGGCCGCCGCTCGGCACGGCACTGCGCGGCACCAGCCCCAGCCCGACGCCGGCGCCAACCATGCGGCAGACGGCTTCGAAACTGCGCACCTGAATGCGCACGTTGAGGTGCCGGCCGAGCGCGGCGGCGGCATTCATGGTGAAGGTGTGGATCGCCGAGCCGGCGTGCAGCATCACGAACGGGTACTCGAGCACCTCGCCGAAGCGGGTGCTGGCCTTGGCTGCCAGCGGGTGCGCGGCGGGGGTGATCAGCACCAGACGGTCGGCACGGTAGGGGATCATTTCTACATCGGCGCCTTCCACCGTCTCGGCCACGACGCCGATCTCCACTTCGCCGCGTGCCACGGCCATGACGATCTGCGGGCTGGTGTGCTCTTCCAGCGTCACGCTCACCTGCGGGTGAGCGCGCAGGAACTCGGCCAGGTCGTCGGGCAGGAAACTGTGCGTGGCGTGGGTGTTGGCCCACAGGCTGACATGGCCGCGCACGCCCTCGGCGTAGGGAGCGAGGTCGGCATGCATCTGTTCAAGCTGGGCGAACACCTGGCGGGCGTGGCGCAGCAGGGCCTCGCCGGCGCGGGTGAGGGTGACACCACGGGCACGGCGGGTGAGCAGCGGCGTGCCGATGGCTTCTTCCAGCAAACGCATACGGTGGCTGGCTGAAGAAGGGGCGAGGTGCGCCCGCTCGGCGCCGCGCGTCAGGTTCTGCGCTTCGGCGATGGCCACGAAGAGGCGGAGGTCGGTGAGGTCGTAGCGCACGGTTTTTTGTCTATCGTTCGTTAAATACGAATTGTGTGCTGCGATATTACCAATTGTTTTAAGGCCTGTCTCTTGTCACTATTAGTGTTGAAGCAATTGCAATTTACCGGCTTTTTGAGGCGTTTTCGTTAAAGCCGCACGCACAAGGAGGAAAAGCCGTCACCCCGGCGAAAGCCGGGGTCCAGCGTCCTTGGGTAATCTGGATTCCGGTTTCCGCCGGAATGACGAACCAAACCATTTTCGCTACCCACTGACTGCCCCATGCCCTGGAAACACTGGTCCGCCGAAAAACTCGGCATCGCCCTCGCGGTGCTGGCGGCGCTCGGCTTCTCGTTCAAGGCCATCTTCGTCAAACTGGCCTACGCTGCCGCGCCGGTCGAGGCGGTGACGCTGCTCTCCTTGCGCATGGTCTTCGCGCTGCCGGTCTTCCTGTGGATCGGCATCCAGGCCAGCCGTGCGGCGCCGCCGTTGACGCGCTGCGACGGGGGCATGCTGGTCGCCCTCGGCCTGCTCGGCTACTACGGCTCCAGCATGCTCGACTTCCTCGGCCTGCAATACATCTCGGCCGGCCTCGAACGCCTGATCCTGTTCACCTACCCGACGCTTACCGTGCTGATCGGTGTTCTGTTCATGGGGCAGACGCTGGATAAGCGGCAGGTTGGCGCGCTCGCCCTTTCGTACGCCGGTATCGGGCTGGCCTTCGCGCACGACCTGCAGATCACAGGTGACACGAAAACGGTGCTGATCGGTGCCGGCTTCGTCTTCGGTTCGGCACTTACTTATGCGATGTACACTGCGGGTGCCGAACCGGCCATCCGCCGCCTCGGTTCGGCACGCTTCGCGGCACTGGCGATGCTGGTGTCGACAGCCGCGACGCAGATCCACTTCTTC
>JAUPVD010000456.1 GCA_030917225.1 Pseudomonadota bacterium | reverse complement strand
GCAGCCGTTCCACGTGGCTGAAGTGTTCACCGGCTCGCCGGGCAAGTTCGTTCCGCTCAAGGAAACCATCAAGGGCTTCAAAATGATCGTTTCCGGCGAGTGCGATGCGTTGCCGGAGCAGGCGTTCTACATGGTTGGCGGCATCGAGGAAGTCTTCGAAAAGGCCAAGACGCTGTAAGTGGTTCGCAGCATTACGAAGTTTTAACTTGGGAGACCCAGCAATGGCAATTACCGTACATTGCGACGTGGTGAGCGCTGAAGAGCAGATTTTCTCGGGCATCGTCGAATTCGGCGTATTCCCGGGAGAAGCCGGTGAATTGGGTGTATATCCGCGGCATACGCCGCTGCTCACCCGGATCAAGCCCGGCACAATCCGTCTGAAAGTGCCCAGCCAGGCCGATTACGAGCTGGTCTATGTTTCGGGCGGCATGCTCGAAGTGCAGCCGAACATGATCACCGTTCTCGCTGACACCGCGATTCGTGCCCATGATCTGGACGAAGCCAAGGCGCTGGAAGCCAAGAAGCGCGCGGAAGAGGCTCTGGCCAACCGCGCAGCCGAAATGGACTACGCCACGGCAGAGGCAGAGTTGGCGCAAGCGGTTGCACAGTTGCAAGCGATCAAGAAATTGCGCAATCGCCACTAAAGCGACGATTCAATAGCCGCACCCATAAAAATGGCAGCCAACTGGCTGCCATTTTTTTGTATTTATGTTTTCTGCCGAATCTACAAGCGAGACATCCGCTTTTCCAGCCGGGCGAGATCATCACGCAATCGATCGACCTCGTTGCAAAAGCCTGAAATCGCCGTAGGACGGACGACCAGCTCTTCTTCATCGACAACAAACTCCGTGAGGTTGGCGGCAAAGCGCGACGCCATATCGCGTTTGCTTCTCACCATCGCCTGTCCTTCGAGGTGGATGCGACGAGCAGGGAGATCTCCGATCAGTCGCGCAAGATCGGCTTCGCTATCCCAGCGCAGATTCTTTGCGATGAAACCGAGTGCCTCCGCAAAATCGACCGAGCCGGCGATGCGTGCTGCTTGAAAGATGCTGTTCCGGTCTGTCAGTAAGCGAATCGGAGTATCGTCCGGGAGCCGGATGGTCACTTGTGGATTGTCGCCTGACTCGCAGCGACGCAGCGAGCCGTCGTGATCGACGGAAAATGAAAACGACAGTGGCCCAACATCGAAACGGGCGTGTTGGCCGGCAAAAGGTTTCAGTCGCGCAAGCGCCCAGCTTTCAGCCACCAACAGGTGGTTGATGAAGCCGAGTGCAGCGCTTCCAAGCATCAGGAAAGCTGCTGAATGCCGGCAACCTGCCAGCCACGGTTGCCGTCGGTCGGCTTGACGAGATTCCACACCTCGGCAAAAGGAGCCGCGGCCACGGATTCTTCACTGATCGTGCCGCTGAAGTGCACACTGGCAACATGCCGGGTCGGCTCGGAGATGAGCTCAAGCAGTTCGGCGTTCAGTGAAACAACATCAGTGTGCTGCATGGAAGCACCGCGCTCGTCCATCTGCAGCTTCACTTCGGCAAACAATTCAGGGGCCAGGAATTCGCGCAGATCATCTACGTTGTGCGCGTCATTTGCCGCTTGCAGGCGGACGAAGTTGAGCTTGGCCACACGAAGGAAGCCCTCGACATCAAAATCAGGTGGGATGTTGCGAGCCACGGGGGCATTTACGATGCCGCCCGAAGCTGTCGCGATGCTGGTTGAACCGCCGCCAACAGAGCTTTGGGGGGGCAGCGGTACGGGCGAAAGGTTCGGACCGCCAACGCCGGCGTACTGAAGCGGTTCACTCTGCTCGGGGCGCGCCGTCGCCTTGCGGAAAAAAAGCAAACGAATCACAAAAAAGGCAGCCGTGGCCAGCAAGGCGATCATCAGAAAGTTGGCCATTCCCTCGCCCATGCCGAAATGCGATAGCAGCGCGGCAATGCCTAGTCCTGCGGCAAGCCCGGCGATCGGGCCGAGCCAGTTGCGTTTGGGTTGAGCAGCGGAGGTCGCAGGCTGCGCGGCTGCGGGCGAAGCGGCATTCTGCTGCGTCGGGGCCGTCGGCTGAGGCGAAGCCTGCTTCTGCGAAACGCTATCACGCTGCATGCCGGAAGACTTGCTACCGCCAAGGCGTTTGGCTTCTGCCTCGCCAACCAGCAGGCTGAAAGACAAGACACCAACACAAAGCGCGACGAGCAACTTGTTCATGATGTCTTCTCCGGGGGTGAATCAGAACTTGAAACCGCGGTGCAGCGCAACAACACCCAGCATCAGGTTGAAATATTCGACACGCTCAAGTCCAGCCTGTTCCATCATCGATTTCATGGTTTCCTGGTCCGGGTGGACACGAATCGACTCTGCAAGGTAGCGATAGCTGTCTTCGTCCTTGACCAGCATCTGGCCGATACGGGGGATGATATTGAACGAATAGAAATCGTAGACCGGCGCCAGCGGTTTCCATACTTGCGAAAACTCCAGAACCATGAGCCTGCCGCCCGGCTTGAGTATGCGACGCATCTCGGCCAGCGCGAGATCCTTGTGGGTCATGTTGCGCAGGCCAAAGGCCACGGTGCAGCAATCAAAATAGTCGTCCGGAAACGGTAGTTTCTCCGCATCGCACTGTGCAACGGGCATGATGAAACCCTTGTCGCAAAGGCGATCGCGGCCTCGCGTCAGCATCGCATTGTTGATGTCCGTCAGCCAGACCTGCCCGGTCTTGCCGGCGCGCTTGGCGAAGGCCAGCGACAGGTCGCCGGTCCCACCGGCCACATCAAGAACGCGAGACCCCTCACGAACGCCACTCTTGGCGATGGTGAAGGCTTTCCACAGCCGATGCATGCCGCCGGACATGACATCGTTCATCAGGTCGTAGCGTTGGGCGACCGAATCAAAGACATCGGCAACGCGTCGCGCCTTCTCGGCTTCCTGAACCTGCTCAAATCCGAAATGGGTGGTCTTGTCGTTCATGAATATGCTCAGTGATGGCCGCAGCCCCCGCCCTTCTTGGCGGGCTCGGGAGGATTGTCTTCGGGGTTGCGGCTCTTGCCTTCCGCCTCAAGGCGGTCCAGATAGGTCTGCCACAGTTCGTCGTGGTGTTTGCCCAGGTTGTACAGCATGTCCCACGAGTAAAGCCCGCTGTCGTGGCCGTCGCTGAAGACAGGCCGAATGGCGTAAGTGCCGACTGGCTCGATCCGTTCGATGCCAATTTCGCGCTTCCCGACCTGCAGCACTTCCTGCCCTGGCCCGTGGCCACGTGCTTCCGCCGAAGGAGTGAATACACGCAGGTATTCATAGGAAAGCTCGAATCGCTCACCATTCCCGAAGGCGATTTCAAAAACCCGGGATTTCTGGTGCAGCTTGATTTCAGTTGGTGATGGCGTAGCGTTGTCTAGTCCTGCCATGGTGCGACCCCGATGTACGATGGGAACCCGTAATCATAGCCGAGAAGCGACACCCCGGCGAGGTCTGCCGTCCCGTTACGCGCCGTTCTCCAGCGAGAAGGAGACACGCTCGAACTCCGGGCCTTCCTGCAACACATGCTCAAGGCGGACACGCCAAATACCGTCGTTGTGGATCTCGATGATCCTGTCAGCCTGGTACCAGCCCAAAGGTAGTACGAGTGACTGGGCGGTGCTGACAGCAGCAATCGCCGGCAGGAGAAAGGCGCGGCTGAACAATTCGCCCTGGCCGGTGTGCCCGGTCGCAATTCGTGCCGAAATCGCCTGGGGTACCCCGGGAAGTGAAGCGATCCCAGCGACCAGGCCTTGGCTACGGTCCTGCATCAGCCAGGTGACCTGAGCGAGAAAGTAGCGGTCGCAGTCGCCTGGACAGACCGCCAGCAATTGGCCGTGTGCCACCTTGTTGCCAACGCAGGACCGAATCAGCCGAAATCCGTTTGCCGACTGGTTAACCACTTCCCATTCATCGGGGTGCGAGTTCTGGCGTTCCTGCTGGATCTGAAGTTGTGCGTTCGGATCCGACATGTGGCGGAAAGCGAACAGCGTTTCGAATTCCTGCCGCGAATAGATGCGCGTATTTTC
>JAUPVD010000455.1 GCA_030917225.1 Pseudomonadota bacterium | reverse complement strand
TCTTCCAGCCACAGCGGATCGATGCGCGCCACGCAGCGCGCGAAGAGCTTGGTCGTCTCGGTGACCTCGCTGGCCATCAGCCAACGGCCGACCTTCTTCTGCAATGGCGACGAGGGATGAACCAGGAACTTGATGCCACGGGCGCCCAGGTAGTACGCCGAATCCTCCGAGCGGCAGCCGACGTTGCCGAGCAATCCGGTCAGCAATGCCTTGTGGATGGCTTCGAAGGTCGCCGGAATCTCGTTTTCCCGCCACCCCTGCTCGCCGATCAACGCCAGCAACTGGCTGTGTGTTTCACGCCATTCGCGCATGCGATTGGCCGAGAGGAAGGCGGCATGGCAGGTCTGCACCAGCTTGCGCAGCGACTTCTTGTGCTCGATCTCGCCTTCGGACCATTTCCACAGCTTCAGCCAGGAGAGGAACTCCGACTTCTCGTCAGCCCATTTGGCGTGTGCGGCATCAGCCGTTCCCTGTTTTTCCTGCGGCCGTTCGCGCGGGTCCTGCACCGACAGGCCGGCGGCGATGATCAGCACTTCATGCAGACAACCGCCGTCGCGCGCGGCGACGATCATGCGCGCGATGCGCGGATCGAGCGGCAGCCTGGCCAGGCCCTGGCCGATGGGCGTCAGCACATTGTCGTCGTCGAGCGCGTTCAGTTCCTGCAGCAACTGGTAGCCATCGGCCACCGCCCGCGTGGACGGCGCTTCGAGGAAGGGAAATTCCTCGATGTCGCCGAGTTTCAGCCCCTTCATGCGCAGGATGACGCCGGCCAGCGAGGAACGCAGGATTTCCGGATCGGTGAACGCCGGCCGCGCCTTGAAGCCGGCCTCGTCGTAGAGGCGGATGCAGATGCCGGCGGCGACGCGGCCGCAGCGGCCGGCGCGCTGGTTGGCAGCGGCCTGCGAAATTTTCTCGACCTGCAGCTGCTCGACCTTGTTGCGATACGAATAGCGCTTGACCCGCGCCAGCCCGGTATCGACCACGTAGCGGATACCCGGCACGGTCAGCGAAGTCTCGGCGACGTTGGTCGCCAGCACGATGCGCCGGCCGCCATGCGGCTTGAAGATGCGCTGCTGTTCCTCGGCCGAGAGGCGGGCGAACAGCGGCAGGATTTCGGTGTGCGGCGGATGATGTTTGCGCAAGGCCTCAGCCGCGTCGCGGATTTCGCGCTCGCCGGGCAGGAAGACCAGCACGTCGCCCGGCCCTTCACGGTGCAGCTCGTCGCAGGCATCAACCAGTGCGTCGTAGAGGTCGCGCTGATCCTCGCGCTCGGCCTCCTCGGTCTCGACCGGCCGGTAGCGCACTTCGACCGGGAACAGGCGGCCAGAGACTTCCATCACCGGGGCATCGTTGAAATGCTTGGCAAAACGTTCGGCATCGATGGTCGCCGAGGTGATGATCAGCTTCAGGTCCGGCCGCTTCGGCAAGAGCTGCTTCAGGTAGCCGAGCAAGAAATCAATGTTCAGGCTGCGCTCGTGCGCCTCGTCAATGATCAGCGTGTCGTACTGCGACAAGCTTGGGTCGCCCTGCGTCTCGGCGAGCAGGATGCCGTCAGTCATCAGCTTGACGAAGCTCTCCGGCGAGGTGCGTTCGGTGAAGCGGATTTTGTAGCCTACGAGGCGACCGAGTTCCGACTGCAGCTCCTGCGCGATGCGCGCCGCAGTCGAGCGAGCGGCAATGCGGCGCGGCTGCGTGTGGCCGATCAGGCCGGTGGCGCCGCGGCCGAGTTCGAGGCATATCTTGGGTAGCTGCGTCGTCTTGCCCGACCCGGTTTCGCCGCAGACGATGACCACCTGATGCTTCGCAATCAGCGCCGCTATCTCCGCGCGGCGCGTGTTGACCGGCAGGTCCTCGTCGTACTCGGGTTTGGGCAGGCGCGCACGGCGTGCGGCAACAGCCTCGAAGGAACGCTTGGCCAGCGCATCGAAATCTTCACGCGCCTTGTCCTTGCGTGGCCCCGGCTGCTTGAGATCACGCAAAAGCGATTTCAGCCGCCGCCGGTCGGCAGCGAGGCAATCATCCAGCTCGATACGCATCAGGAGAAGATCTTGTCGGCGCCGACGGTAATCAGACCGAGATAGGTCATCAGCAACGACCCGACGAGATGCGTGCACGCCAACGCCAGCGCCCAGCCAACCTGGTGCGCCAGCAAGCGCTCGACCACTTCGGCCGAGAAAGTCGAGAAGGTCGTCAGCCCGCCGAGAAAGCCGGTAATGACCAGCAGCTTCAGTGCCGGGGAGAGTCCGGAGTTGATATGAAAGACGCCAACCGCCACCCCGACGAGATAACCCCCGATGAGATTCGCGGCCAGCGTGCCCAGGGGCAGCATGACCAGCATGGGATTGAGGAGAATGCCGAGCAGCCAGCGCGACCATGCGCCGAGCGCAGCCCCCAGCCCCACTGCCATAAAGCCCAATCCGCTCATTTCATGCCTCCCGAGAAGCTGCCATTTTACCGCGCCGCGCCGGCAAGAATCGCCTCGACGCACGGGTGCCGGATGCGGCGCTCACCGGAGATGGCGAACACCTGCTCGCGAACGCCCTCCAGCTCCCCCACCGACTGCGCTCCCAGTTGCGCGGCGATCTCCGGGCCGAGCATGGTCAGCGCCGGAAAGAGCCCCATGCCCTGCCGGCCGAAGGTATCCATCAGCGCGCTATCCTCGAACTCGCCGACCACCAGCGGGCGCAACTCATGCCCTTCGAACCATTGTTCGATCTTGCCGCGCAGCGCGTTGGTCCGCGTCGGCAGCATCACCGGTGCACCGGCCAGCGAGGCCGGAAACCCTTTCCCATAGCGCTCCGCCAGCGCCGGCGTGCCGTAAAAGCTGACCGGATATTCTCCCAGCGGATGGCTGAACACGCGCAGGCTGCCACTGCTCGCCACCGGCCGATCCGACAGCACCACATCGAGACGATGCAGCGCCAGATCGGACATCAGCTCATCAAGCTCCCCTTCGTAACAGGACAGCCGTACCGGCCGGCCGATGCCCATTACAGGCTGCAGCAAGCGGTGTGCAGCCAGCTTGGGCAGCGCATCGAGAATGCCCACCGTCAGCCGCAGGGTTGTTTCACCTGCGCCATCCTCCAGCGCCTCAAGCATCTGCTCGCCGAGGTTGAAGATTCGATCCGCGTAGGACAAGGCCGTCCGCCCCGCTTCGGTCAAGGTCAGCCCGCGCCCCGCCGGCGCCAGCAATGCCACGCCCAGACTGCGTTCGAGCAGCGCCAGTTGCCCGCTGATCGTCTGTGCCGCCACGCCGAGCTTGATTGCGGCACGATTGACCCCACCTTCCTTGGCAACGACCCAGAAATAATGGAGATGCCTGTAGTTCAGATCGCGCATTTCAACTCCGTTTTTTCGAATAATCAGTCAATTTTTATACGCTTTTATCGAAAACGCAATGCGTCTAACATAGGCGCCGTTGCATTGACACCAAGAGGTACACCATGAAACGCACCATTCTCTTCCTCGCCACCAACCTCGCCGTGATGGTGGTGCTTGGCATTACCGCCAGCCTGCTCGGCGTTAACAAGTTCCTTACCGCCAACGGCCTCAACCTCGGCGCGCTGCTCGGCTTCGCCGCCATCATGGGCTTCGGCGGCGCCTTCATCTCGCTGCTGATGTCGAAGCCGATGGCCAAGTGGAGCACTGGCGCCCGCGTCATTGACAGCCCGAGCACCTCAACCGAGTTCTGGCTGTTCCAGACCGTCGAACGCCTGTCGAAGAAGGCCGGCATCGCCATGCCCGAGGTTGCCATCTACGACGGCGAGCCGAATGCCTTCGCCACCGGCCCCTCCAGGAACAACTCGCTGGTTGCCGTGTCGACCGGCCTGCTGCAGAACATGACACGCGAAGAAGCCAAAGCCGTGCTGGCGCACGAAGTGGCCCACGTCGCCAACGGCGACATGGTGACGCTGACGCTGATCCAGGGCGTGATGAATACGTTCGTCGTATTCCTTTCGCGCGTCGTCGGCTATCTGGTCGATTCCTTCCTGCGCCGCAACGACTCCGAATCGTCCGGCCCCGGCATCGGCTACATGGTGACAACC
>JAUPVD010000454.1 GCA_030917225.1 Pseudomonadota bacterium | reverse complement strand
GCCCGCAGATAGCGGGCTCAGGGTTCAACGGGGAATACTCCACAGTGCCGCACGAGCAACCGCTCGATCTCAGCAAGCAAGAAATTTACTGCTGCGGAAAACCCTCCAGCAAGCGGTCAACAATCCAGCCAGCTTCCGCTTCGGAAAGAAAACGATGCCAAGGCGGCATCGGCGTTCCGGGGCGCCCACCGACGATGGTCGCCACCAGTGCTTCCTTGGGGATGTCGCGCTCCTTGAGAGCCTTGGCGGTCAGCGCTGGCCCGAGTCCGCCGTTGAGCGTCATGCCGTGGCAGGAGCCGCAGTCCTGGCGCACCATGCGCACCAGTTCGCGCTGGCGCTCGGAAGGGGGTTCTGCGGCAAGGAGCGGAGCACAGGCAAATAGCATGGCAATGCCGACACGCAAGGAATTATTCATTCAAACCACTACTCGACAATGACGCGGCCGACCATTTCCGGATGCGGGCCGCAAATATAGGAGAACGTTCCGGTCTTGTCGAACTTGCGCTTCCAGCTTTCGTCCATGAACATTGGCTCCGATTCGGTCAGGCCTTCATCCTTGAACCAGACCGTGTGATAGCCGCGTTTCTCATAGCTCGTCCAGAGGACCGTGTCCCCGTTCTTGACCTTGATCTCTTCGGGTATGAATTTCATTTTCTCGATGCGGACTTCAACCGTATCGGCGTGGGCAAGCGCCAGGGGCAGCATGAGCAGCAAGGCAGAGAGCAGACGACGCATGACGAATCCTTTGGCAATTAGAAAGGTACCAAGCTGTGACACGGAATTATAAAGTCTTGTTCCCATAAAAAAACCGGGGGCCGAAGCCCCCGGTTATTAGAACAACGCTACGTTGCAGACGATTAGTAAATGTCGTGCATCGTGTTGTAGACGTTGAACTTGCCGGTCGGCGTAACCAGACGCGGATCCTTGATGACGGTCTTGACCTTGCGGGTCTTGTCATCAACAACCACGATAGCCGAGGCTTCGGTCTTGTTACCGGTCCAGACGGAGAACCAGATCTCGTCGCCCTTCTCGTTGTACTCACCGTGCACCACGCGCTGCAGACCCTTGGTCTTGCCCAGGTTGGCGGCAGCAGCGATGTCAATGACTTCCGATTTGGCATTAGGATTGCCGAGTTCGGAAATCTTGTACACCGAGACGGAACCGGCCAGCTTGGCATCCGGGTTCAGCGGAGCGTCAGCCCACAGGTTGTCCGACTTCGGGTGCGTCTTCACGAACAGCGAGTTGGCACCGTGGTTCTTCAGTTCCTGAACAACCTTCCAAGCCTTGTCCTTGTTGCCCTCAGGATCCGTACCGATGATGCTGATCACGTCAGCGCCAAGGTGCGAAGTTGCCCAGACACGGCCATGCGTCGGGTGGTTGAAGTTGGCGCCACGACCCGGATGCGGGATCTTGGCGGTGTCAACCAGGGCAGCCAGTTTGGCAGTCTTGGTATCAACAACAGCAACCTTGTTGGAGGCGTTGGCAGCCACCAGGAAGTAACGCTTGGTCGAATCCCAGCCGCCGTCGTGCAGGAACTTGGCGGAGTTGACCGTGACTTCCTTCAGGTTGTTCAGGTCAGAGTAGTCAACCAGCTTGATCATGCCGGTTTCCTTGACGTTGATAACCCACTCCGGCTTGTGCTCGGAAGCGACGATCGAGGCAACGCGGGGCTCCGGGTGGTAGGTACCTTCAACGGTGTTGCCACGGGTCGATACGTTCTTCAGCGGCTCAAGCGTCAGGCCGTCGAGGATGGTGTACTGCGGCGGCCAGTAGGAACCGACCACTGCGTACTTGTCTTCGTAACCCTTGAACTTGGAGGTCTCGATCGAACGGGCTTCGAAGCCAGCCTTCAGCGTAGCAACGGTCGTCGGCATTTCGGTCCACATGTCGATCAGGTCATAGCGGCCATCGCGGCCGATAACGTGAACGTAGCGGCCAGAGGTCGAAAGACGCGAGATGTGAACAGCGTAGCCGGTCTTGATGACAGCCCAGATCTTCTTGGTGTCGCCGTCGATCAGCGCAACTTCACCGGCGTCACGCAGCGTGACGGAGAAGACGTTGTTCAGGTTGACGTTGTTCATCTGCTTGGTCGGACGCTTGTCGACCGGGATCAGCAGCTTCCAGCTACCCTTGATGTCTGCAAGGCTCCACTCCGGGGGCGCTTCGGCCGGCATCTGGAGGTAGGTAGCCATGTTGACGATCTGCTGCTTGGTCAGAATGTCGTCGAAGTTGACCATGCCACCTTCGGTACCGTAGGAGATGATTTTCTCCAGACGGCCCTGGCCGAGCTTGGCGGTGTTGGCCGGCTCGAGGTTCTTGCCGGTCGCACCTTTGCGCAGCATGCCGTGGCAGCCAGCGCAACGCTCGAAATACAGCTTGCCAGCTTCAGCCTTGTCAGCAGCCGACAGAGTCGGTGCAGCGGCAGCGGCGGGGGCAGGAGCAGCAGCTTCTTTCTTTGCCGGGGCGGCAAAGGCAGTCGACACAGCCAGCGGCAGGGCAGCCAGCAAAAGGGCGTTACGTACAAATTTCTTCATATTTCCTCTCCTCTTATTGAAAAGCGGCGCGCACTGTCGCAATCGGACACAAACGCTGCCCGCTAATGTGCTCCTGTTGAATGCCTCGATCTTTGACCCAAATCAACTATTCCCAGCAAGGTTATTACTAAAGTTCGACATCGGTTGAATAAACACCTCCTGCCCGTATATCCTTGCGCCTCCAAGGAAACGAGCGGGGCGCGAATGCCTCACAACACAACATAATTCTGATGACCACCCCGCACGCAAAATGCCACCCCGGAACTGTCTATCTTGTCGGTAGCGGCCCCGGCGATCCCGAGCTGATGACCCTGAAGGCCGCCCGTCTTGTCCGCGAAGCGGATGTCATCGTATACGATCATCTGGGCGCTGAGGGGGTTCTTGATCTCGCCCGCCCCGAAGCCGAGAAAATCTACGCCGGCAAGGAAGCCTCAAACCACGCCCTGCCGCAGGAAGAAATCAATGTATTGCTGGTCCGGCTGGCCAAACAGGGCAAGCGCGTCGTTCGCCTGAAGGGCGGCGATCCGTTCATTTTCGGGCGCGGTGGTGAAGAAATCGAAACGCTTGCCGAACATGGCGTGCCCTTCGAAGTCGTTCCCGGCGTCACGGCCGCTGCAGGTTGCGGCGCGTACGCCGGTATCCCGCTGACGCACCGCGACCACTCGCAGATCTGCGTGTTTGCCACCGGTCACCTGAAGGATGGCAGCGTCAATCTGGACTGGAAGGCACTCGCACGGCCAGGGCAGACCGTGGTTTTCTACATGGGCATCGGCGGCGCCGATGAAATCTGCAAGCAGTTGATGTCGCACGGGCTACCGGCGGACCACCCGGCCGCTGTCATTCAGCACGGCACCTCTAGCCGCCAGCGTGTGCTGACCGCCGATCTGGGCACGCTCACCGAAAAAATTGCCGCTGCGGGCATCCGGCCACCGGCGCTGATCATCATCGGTACCGTCGTCAGCCTCCAGGAGAAGCTCTCCTGGTTCAAGCCGGAAAAATCACACGGCCAGGGCAGCCACAAGTAACGCCGCAAACACCACCTGCAGCCGGGCGGTATCCGCCAGCAGCAGGTTGAAGGCCGGCCCGTCGGCAGCTGCGCAGAAACGGCGGTAGAGACTGAAGGCACTGCCTGCGGCGAGGCACGGCAACATCATCCACCAGCCACGCCCGAGCATGCCGGCCAGCATGGGCAGCAGCAGGAACGGCAGCAGCAGTTCGCAGGCATACAGGCGACTCATCCGCTGCCGCCCAAGAACCACAGCCAGCGTACGTTTGCCGACACGGGCATCGGTCTCGACATCGCGGGTGTTGTTCACGCTGATGACGGCGGCCCCGAGCACGCCGAGCATCAATGCTGCAGCAAGCGCCGCCCATGACAGCGAGAAAGTCTGCAGGTAGTAACTGCCACCGACGGCCGCCAGCCCGAAAAAAATGATGACGGAAATTTCGCCGAGCGGCGTGTAGGCGATTGGCCGGGGGCCACCCGTGTAGGCCCAGCCGGCCAGCAGGGAGCAGAGCCCGATGATGACGATCGGCCAGCCACCGCGCGCCACCAGCCCGATGCCCAGCAGGAAAGCCATGCTAAACGCCAGCCACGCTGCGCGCCTGACGGCCCCGGGGGAAAGCCAGCCCATCGCGGTGGCACGCGGCGGCCCGAGGCGCTGCGGGGTATCGGCGCCGCGCTCGAAATCGGAAACGTCGTTGTGCAGGTTGGTGCCGATCTGGATCAGCATGGCCGCCAGCAGTGCCAGCAAAGCCGGCCAGATCAGGATGCTGCCCGATTCGGCATAGGCCACCACAGTGCCCACCAGAACAGGCGCAAGGGAAACAGTGAGGGTTTTCGGGCGCAGGGCAAGCCACCAGGCTTCCCGTTCAGAAGGCCTGCCTGCAGGGCTTTCCGACGAATCAAGCGAGGGGGGCATGGTATACTTGCGCACAATTATTGCTGCTTGGTGCCGAGAGAGGGACTCGAACCCTCACGCCTTTCGGCGGCGGATTTTGAATCCGCTGCGTCTACCGATTCCGCCATCTCGGCCAAGGCTTGCATTGCAAATCAGGCAAGCCAGAGGAGCGCGGATTATCCCCGATTCACGCGCCACGGACAAGCCGACTTCAAAACCTGACCGCCCCTACATGCTGACTGTCGACGATTTCGATTTCCCCCTGCCGGCCGAACTGATCGCCCAACACCCCGCAGCCGAGCGTCGGGGCAGCCGGCTGCTGCACGTCGATGGCGACCGGATTTCCGACCTGCATTTCGCCAACCTGCCGACGCTGCTCGCTCCCGGTGACCTGCTGGTATTCAACGACACCAGGGTCATCCGCGCCCGCCTGTTCGGCCAGAAGGAAAGCGGTGGCCAGGTCGAGGTGCTGATCGAGCGCATTGTCGATGCCCGTCACGCGCTGGCGCAGGTGCGCGCCAGCAAATCGCCGAAACCGGGAACCCGGCTGCGCCTGGCCGACGCCTTCGAGGTCACGGTCACCGGCCGGACGGGAGCAAGCCAGGAGTTCTTCGCGCTGGAACTGCCGGAGGGCGGCGATTTCTGGCAATTAACCGAGCAGCACGGCGCCCTGCCCTTGCCGCCGTACATCACCCATGCCGCCGGCAGCGATGACGAATCGCGCTACCAGACGGTGTTCGCCCGCGAACCTGGCGCAGTCGCTGCGCCCACTGCCGGCCTGCATTTCGACGATGCCATGCTCGCCGAACTGCAAGCGCAAGGCATCGAACAGGCCTGGCTGACGCTGCATGTCGGTGCCGGCACCTTCCAGCCGGTGCGGGTGACGAACATCGCCGAGCACCAAATGCATTCCGAACGCTTCGAGATTCCGCAGGCCACGGTGGATGCCGTCGCCGCGACGCACGCCCGTGGTGGACGCGTCGTTGCCGTTGGCACCACCTCGTTGCGCGCACTGGAGTCCGCCGCACAATCTGGTGCTTTGCAAGCCGGCGCCGCCGAGACCGAGATCTTCATCACGCCGGGCTATCGCTTCCGTGTCGTGGATCGGCTGATCACCAACTTCCATCTGCCAAAATCGACGCTGCTGATGCTGGTTTCAGCCTTCGCCGGTTTCGACACCATCCGTGCCGCCTATACTCACGCCGTAGCCGAACGCTACCGCTTTTTCAGCTACGGCGACGCCATGCTTCTGGAAAAACAGGAATGCGTTTGAAACACCAGAGCACCGTTCATGGTTCGAGCAGCCTGTCCCGAGCTGCGTCGAGGGGCTTTGCACAGCAAAGCTACTCACCACGAACGGAAATGATCCCGTTCGCTCTGAGTAGCCCGCATCGCGGGCGTATCGAAGAGCCGGCCAGCCTCAAGGACTGCAAACAGAATGAACTTTGAACTGATTACCACCGACGGCGCTGCCCGCCGCGGCCGCCTGACACTGGCCCATGGCGAGATTGAAACCCCGGTCTTCATGCCGGTCGGCACCTACGGCACGGTCAAGGCGATGACACCGCAGAGCCTGGCCGAGATCGGTGCGCAAATCTGCCTCGGCAACACCTTCCACCTTTGGCTGCGACCGGGCCTGGAGGTCGTCCGCGAGTTCGGCGGGCTGCATAAATTCATGGGCTGGGACAAGCCGATCCTGACTGACTCCGGTGGTTTCCAGGTGTTCTCGCTCGGCGAGCTGCGCAAGATCACCGAGGAGGGTGTCAAATTCTCGTCGCCGATCG
>JAUPVD010000453.1 GCA_030917225.1 Pseudomonadota bacterium | reverse complement strand
CTGCCGCCGGCATCGACCAGGTTGCCGCCGGAGCGCATGAAGGCGACGAAGCCCACCTGACCGAGCAGCGTGAAGGCGCTGTCAGTCATACGGAACAGGGTCAGGTCCATGACGTCGCGGACGATGTACTTGCGGAAATCGCCAAACAGGATCGACTTGGCGTTGGCGGCCATGGTGGCCATTTCCTGGCAGATGTAGATCGGCCGGCCCATCAGGGTATCGGGCGCGCCACCGTTGATCATGGCGCCGGCTTCGTAGCCGGGAACAAAGATCGGCCGGTTCTGGCTGTCCTTGATCTTGCGGACCACCTTGAGCGATGCGTCGTGCATCATGTAGCCGACGCCCGGGTTGCCGCGATAAGCGGGATCCACCGAGTGCTCGAGATCGACGAAGTCGTCATAGATGACGCTGGTGGTCTGGCCAGTGGTGCCGACCTTGCCCGATGCGGCGCCGGTGACGATACCGCGCGGCTGCGCCGTACCGGTACCGGTGGTGTAGTACGTCGAGGTGATACGACCAAGACGCACGGCCAGCAGGGCCTGGATATAGGCCTCGATGTCGATCATGGAGTCCTGAAGCAGTTCGAAGGGCAGCGCGAGCTTCTTCGAGCTGAACTTGTAGACATCCAGGGCGGTGAGGCCGAAAGTGGTTTCACCCAGGGTGACGGCAGAGTTCTGGCCAACCAGTTCGCCGGTTTCCGCTGTGGCATCGGCAGTCGGGAACTGCATCTGCATGCCGGTGCTGGTCTGGATGACCGTGGCGGCGGAGCGGACGCCACCGAACTGCTTCATGGCCGACTCCAGCGAGCGCTGATATTCGAGGGCCGTGGTGTAGCCACCTTCCGTCGTGGTCGTGGTGGACATGGCGGCGCGGATGTCCGGATTGACGCGCGACATCATGCGGCTGCGCTGATCTTGCGACAGACCACCCAGGCCAGCCGTCAGGAAAGTACGCAGGGCGTTGGTTTCCTCGGTGACATTCTGCGCACCCGGGTTGCGCGTGGCCGCGTTCAAGGCATGCTCATGCAGGGCCTGTGGATCGTTGGCGAGCTGCTCGCCGGCCAACTGGGCCAGGCGACCTTCGCGGGCGATCTCGCCGTCAATGGCTTCGACCTCGGCCAGGAGGGCGTCGAGCTTCTCAATCTCCGCCTGCGGCATGCGCTGGTCGGCGGGAAACTTGTTGTTGAGGGTGTTGGCCTCGAGGGCCTTGGCGTTGCGACGCTCGCGCAGGTTGGCGAGTTTGCTCATGGTGTTGTCCTTTCAGCAGACATAAAAAAAGCCGCCCGGAGGCGGCTGGCTTCGTTGCGCGCGAGCGCTAAACGATCGGTGATGCGCGACCCATCACAGACAGGCGCTGGGCTTGGCGGTCGCGGTGAGCTTGCAAAGCGGCATCGTCGGCAGTAGTTGCCGGCGCGCCGGTGTAGGCGGAGAGATTCCAGGCGCTGGCCTTGGCCTTGCTGCCTTCGGCGATGCGATCGACCAGGCCGGCGTCGACTGCTTCCTGGGCGGAGAACCAGGTCTCGGCATCCATCCAGGCCTTGACTTCATCCTTGGGCTTGCCGCACTTGGCGGCATAGGCCGAACACAGGGAGCCATCGACCTTGTTGAGCAGTGCGGCGGTGTCGATCAGATCCTGGGCATTGCCGACCGCCAGCGTCCAGGCGTTGTGCACCATGTAGAAGCCGCCATCGGCGATTTCGATTTCATCGGCGGCGGTGGCGATGACGGTGGCCGCACTGGCGGCATAGCCATCGACATGAGCGACGACGTGCGCCTTGGTGTCGCGGATGGCTTGGGCAATGGCCTGCGCGGCAAAGACATCGCCGCCGGGGCTATTAATGCGCAGGTGAATGGTCTGGGCGGTGATGGCGCGGATCTGCGGCACCAGGGACTGGGCACTGACGCCACCCCACCAGTCAGCCGTGGCGTCATCGGCGACGACGGACTCGTACAGGTAGAGGGTCGCCTCCTCGCCTTCAGCGACCAGGCGGGATTGGACGCGAGCGGTCTTGTTCGCCGCGCGATTGTCGGCGAACAACTGGAGCAATCGATTCATGGTGGTTCCTTCTCAGGCAGTGGGAGCCGGCTGGCCGGCCGGCGCGATCGCGTTCAGGTCGTTGGCCGAGCCACCCTTGGGCGGCAGGTTCTTGATGAGACGAACTTCGTCTTGCGACATCCAGCCCGGCTCACCGGCGCGGCCCAGGGCAATGCGCAGCGCCTCGTTTTCGCTCTTGAGATCGCCGCGCTCGAGGTCGGAGACGTTGAACCGGGTGAAATAGCGGGCGCGGATCGGCCAGAGCTTGCGATTCAACTCCTGCTCGATCTTGTTGAGGTGGCGGCGGAGGGCGAACTTGACGAAGCCGCGCCCCATGTTTTCGACGCCGGCGCCCCAGCTGGTGTTCTTGTCGGTGTGCCCGATCATGTGGGGAGGCACGCCAAAGATGCGGGCAATCTCCTCGATCTGGAATTGCCGGGTGGCGATCAACTGGGAATCTTCGGCCGACAGGCTCAATTGCGACATCTTGAGGCCGTTGGACAGGACCACCGGGCCGGCGCTGGCGCCTTCGACACCACCATAACGCGAGGTCCAGGTGCTGCGCAACAGAGCAACTTGATCGGCATCCACCTTGCCCGGCGCTTCCAGCACGATGTCCGGCCGCGCTCCGGTGCTGAAGAACCTGCCGCTGAACTCCTCGGCCGCCATCGATGTACCGATCGCCTGCCGGGCAGCATAGGTGATCGGGCTGACACTACGCAGACCGTTGAAGCCGGGGCCAGTAATGTGCAGGATGTCGGCGGGATCGAGAAAACGGGGAGTGGACTGCTGAGGGTCGAACCGATAATCGGGATTGACGACGTAGAGCAACTGGCCATCATCGGCGCGGCGAAAAGGCTGCACGCGCAACGGATGCAGCACGCGGAAGCCGATGGCCACATTGCTGCCGGGATGCGGTCTGACGATTTCGGCAAAACCATCGCCATGGAACAGCAGGCCCTCGATCATGAATTCCCAGAATGCCGCGGCCGACATGTCGTCATTCGGAGACTCGTTCAGCAGCCAATAGTAGTCGTGACTGACTTCCTCGCGACCTGTTTCGGTCCGCCTGTAGATCGGCAGCGGCAGCGTGGCCACGGCGCCGGCAATCAGCGCGACGCAGGCATAGACGGCGGCGACCTGCCGGGCGCTGGCCTCGGTCACGGATTTCCCGGCGTAACTGGTAGCCAGCATGCCCAGCCGCTGCGCCAGCTCGTCGGCCGTCAGGTTGGTCAGTACGTCGTTGCTGGCCTGGACCGAGCGGGTGCGACAGGTTTCCGGCCCATGCGCGGCGCGCCATGAGTTGAGCACCACGGATTCCTTGTGGGCAACACGGCCGGCGTTGTACCAGGCGCTCATAGGACGATGATCTCCACGGTGGAATCTTCCTCATGGCCCACCGCCGCGCCACCAGCCGCCATGATCGCGGCAACGATGCCATCGATGCGACCGGTGGCCTTTTCCTTGGATACCTTGCGATTCCCCGCCGGATCGCTCACGGTCACCGCGTTCGCCGCACACCAGGTCATCACCGGGTTTCCTCCGTGCCTGAGATGGCCGCTGATCAGCAGCCGCTCGAATTCATTGAGCGCCGGGCTCATGTCCTTGAAGCCCTGACCAAAGGGCTCCAGCGGCAGGCTGATGCCCTCGCGACCAAGTAGCTGCTTGAACCCTTCGATCTGCCAGCGGTCGTAACCGATGCTCTGCAAGTCGTAAAGCGACGCAATCTCCGCAGCTTGCGTGGCGACGTAAAGCAGATCGATCGCCCGGCCCGGCGTCGTGTGCAGATATCCGGAATCGCGCCAGACGATGTAGGGCACACGGTCTCGGTCGGCCTTGTCGTGCAGGCCGTCATTCGGCAGCCAGAAGTGCACCACCAGCCGCCACTGCGGATCTGCATCGGATGGCTCGAACAACAACGCCAGCGCGGTCAGGTCTTGCGTGCTGGACAGATCGAGGCCGCCCCAGCAGCGACGGCCAAGCAAACCATTAGGGTCGAAATCCTTGTCCTGCGCGCTAAACCAGACATCACTGCCGATCCACGGCGCCTCGGCTTCCACCCACTGGCAAAAGTTGAGCCGGCGGACGATGCTTTCCTTGCCCGGCATGCCGCGCGCTTCGCGGACCTGCTCGCGAATGTACTTCACGCCCGGCAGTCCGTTCGACAGGCTGGGGTTGGCTTTCTCCCAACATTTTTCGTCCTTCATCGGATCGTCGCCGTCGTCCAGCGCGCAGACGTAGCTGAACAGCGCGTCGTCCTCGATCTGCCCGGCGGCCACCTTCACGGCCTGGTCGTGGCGCTCCCAGCAGTAGCTCTGCTTGCTGGCGCCGCTGTTGGTGATCATCACGATCAACGCCTGCCGCCGGCTTTTGGTGCCGGCGCGTAGCATCTCGACCACGTTGCCGTTGCGATGTTCGTGGATCTCGTCGAGCAGCGCGATGTGCGGCCGGGGGCCGCTTTGTCCGTCGTCCGCTGAAATCGGCCGGAAGAAACTGCCCTGTTGAAGGTATGCCAGGTTCCAGGCATTCGCGCCGACGCCCGACTTGTGAATCCGCCGGGTCAATTGCGGTGACTGATCCACCATCGCCACCGCGTCCCGAAACAAGATCATCGCTTGATCCTTTTTCGTCGCGGCGGCATACACCTCGGAGCGCGCCTCGCCGTCGGCCATCATTCCGTAAAGCCCGATGCCGGCCGCCATCGGCGACTTGCCGGAGCCCTTCCCTGTCTCGATGTAGGCAACCCGAAATCGCCGGTAGCCATCAGGCCCCTTCCACCCGAACAGGCTGCCCAGGATGAAGGACTGCCAGCCCAGAGGCTCGTAGGGCACGCCCTCGTATTCGCCGCCGTTCAACACCAGTACATCCCGGAAAAAGCCGATGGTGCGCGCCACGGCTTCCCGGTCGAAAAAAAGGCCCCGTGCGGGGCCGTCTTCCAGATCCCTCAAGTGCCTTCGGCAGGCATCGCGCACATGCGGGCCGGCAACGATCTTGCCGGCAACCACCCCGCGCGCGTAGCGCGTGACCGGATCACGCGAAATAGGCGTTGCTTGATTTCTGCTCGCCATCGAACATATCAAGTTGCGGACTCGGCGCGCCGATGCGCGCGCGCGATGATGGCGACATGCCGAATTCCACCATGAATGACTTGCATTTCTCCATGGCCGCATTGGCGATGGCCAACCACGGCGATTGCACTGGGAAACCGTTCGGACTTTCGATGACGTAGCCCGCATCGGCCTGCGCTTCCAGCTCGGCCATCTTGCGTTCGGCATGCACCCAGCGTGCGTAGCTCTGGCAGTACATGGCCAGGGCAGCCATGTCGATGGCGGAAATCAGCCGCAGCTTGAGCAGCTCGGGCAGAGTGCGCCGCCATTCCGCCTTGGCGTCGGCTGTTAAATGATCCGGGCACGGCGGCGGCTCGACCGCGGGCTGCACGGTTTTTTCGATCGGCCGCCGGCCCGGGTTGCCGCAGACCAGCTTGAGGGCAGCTGGTGTCGGCTTGCGTCCACGCATGCTTAGCCCGCGTCGCCGCTGCCCGTGCTGCCGCCGGCGCGGCCACCACCACGCCCGCCGCGGCTGCCGCCCCGGCTCGTGGTCTTGCCCTTGCTACCCTTTTTGCCCTTACTCGTCTTCGCTCGTGCCATTTTGCCCTCATATTTCAGACGCCAACCTAGACCACTGCTCGCGCGACCTCGGCTCTCTCATCGGCGGACTTCTATCCCCCCCCGCCCAATTTCGCGCCGCTGCGAAAAGA
>JAUPVD010000452.1 GCA_030917225.1 Pseudomonadota bacterium | reverse complement strand
GGCATACACCGCAGGCACGCCGGTGGCGGCAAGGCGGTGCCGCAGGGCGGTAGCCCGATCCTCGTATTTGTCCAGGTGGTAAGGCGAGGCGTTGAGTACCAGCAGCAGCTCGGCACCAGCAGCGCGGGCGGCTTCGGCGGCGCCAGCCTCCCAGATGTCGGCACAGATGTTGATACCGCAGCGCACACCGTGGATCGTCACGACACAAGCCGTATCACCGGCGTCGAAGTAACGCTCCTCGTCGAAGACCTCATAGTTCGGCAACAACTGCTTATGGTAGGTCGCCACCCGCTTGCCGTTTTCAATCAGCGTCGCGGAATTGAAATGCCGGCCATCACACGCTTCCGGATGGCCGACGATGACGGCGATGCCCGGCAGGCGCGCCGCCAGCGCATCGAGTTCGCGTTCGCAGGCACGATAGAAATCAGGGCGCAGCAGCAGGTCTTCCGGCGGATAGCCGCATAGCGCCAGCTCTGGCGTCAGCAGCAGATTGGCGCCGGCAGCGCAGGCGCGCTCGGCGTAATCAAGAATTTTCGCAGCGTTGCCGGCGAGGTCGCCGAGCGTGGCGTTGAACTGGGCAATGGCAATTTTCAGCATGGCGAAACTCTACGCGAAAAAAGGGGCGCGGATTGCTTCCCGCGCCCCTGATGAATGGAACATGCAGCAATCAGTACGCTGGCTTGTCCTTGGCTTCCTCGTAGCGAGCGACGCCTTCCATGATTTCTTTCTTGGCTTCTTCCTGACCAAACCAGCCATTGATCTTGACGAACTTGCCCGGTTCCAGATCCTTGTAGTGCGCAAAGAAGTGGGCGATCTGATCAAGAGTGATCTGCGGCAGGTCGCGCGGGCTCTCGACGCTGCGATACATCGGCGTCAGCTTGTCCACCGGCACGGCCAGCACCTTGGCATCGTCACCGGCCTCGTCGGTCATGGCCAGCATGCCCACCGGGCGGCAGCGGACGACCACGCCAGGCGGCAGCGCAAACTGGCTCACCACCAGCACGTCGACCGGGTCGCCGTCACCGGCAATGGTGTGCGGGATGTAGCCGTAGTTGCACGGGTAGTGCATCGCGGTACCCATGAAACGATCGACGAAGATTGCGCCGCTTTCCTTGTCGACTTCGTATTTCACCGGGTCGGCGTGCGCCGGAATTTCGATAATCACGTTGAAATCGTTGGGGAGGGACTTGCCGGAGGGGACGTCATTGAGTGCCATGGCTTTTCTTTCTGTCAGCTTTGCGGAAAGGTCAGATTATACCGCCTTCACATGCAAGGCGGATTCCACACCGAGGCGCTTTCCGGCTCGTGGCCAATGAGGCGTTGACGCCCTCTTTTTAAAATGTATAATGCGAACCGTTCTCATTCGTATGCGCATTCGCAAATCATGGATCAAGAGATGGCCCCCAACCCGAATTCTCCGACGCCGGTGGCGGCCCCTGTTCAGCCGGAACTGCCGCCACGCCTGAACAGCAACCAGATTTTCCGGGGGCAGAAAACCATCGAGATCGACCATGGCGAACAGCGCTACACACTGCGCGTCACCAAGGAAAACAAGTTGATCCTGACCAAGTAGCCGCTCAGCCCCAGGCAATGCCGAATTCTCTCCGTAGCGATCAGTAAGGTTTCTCTCGCTCGTTTCCGCCAGCCAGCCAACCGAAAGAACAGCTAGCCACGCGCCTTTTTTCCAAATGCCAGCAGCACGGCACGGATGCGCAGACCCGACCATGCCCAGTCTCGCCATATCACCCCTGAACGGCCCCGGATATCTTGGCAGTCGCCGGCTATCAACCTCAGGCGTCGCAGTCGTCATCGCCGCGCATGCTGCTGTCTTCGCAATCGTCGTTTCGCTACAGGTACTGCCGCCCAGCCCGGCGATTTCAGCCCTCATGGTTGAAATTCTCGTGCCCGCAGCACCTCAGCCGGTCATCGCGCCACCGGCACCGCAACCGGTCCAGAACAAACCGCTACCCCAGCGCCGCAGCGAGCCACAACCCAGGAAAATTCTCTCCACCCAGACTGACAACGCAGCCCCTGCCGTTGAAGCCATGCCTGCCAGGGAGGTCGCGACACCGACCGCCGCTCCGGCAGCACCGCCAGCCACGGTGACGCAACCGCGTTTCGACGCCGACTACCTCTCCAACCCGGCCCCGACCTACCCCCCGCTCTCTCGTCGCATGGGAGAGGAAGGCAAGGTCGTGCTGCGCGTTCTGGTGGAACCGAACGGCCGTCCAGCACAAATCGAACTCAAGAGCAGCAGCGGATCGCCACGACTCGACCAGGCCGGGCAGGACGCCGTCTGGCGCTGGAAATTCGTGCCAGCCAAACGCGGCGACGAAGCGATCAGCGCCTGGGTCCTTGTTCCCATCACCTTCACCCTCAAGAACTGACATGGAAAATACGCTTGGCTTTGCCCACTTTCTGACCAACGCCGACGGCATTGCCCGCTTCGTGCTGGCGCTGATGTTGATCGCCTCGATCGTCACCTGGTACCTGATCGTCACCAAAGGAATCCACGGCTTCCGCATCCGGCGCAAGAGTGCTGCGTTCCTTGCCGCTTTCTGGGAAGCACCCAACCTTGAGGCCGTCGCTGCCCGCATC
>JAUPVD010000451.1 GCA_030917225.1 Pseudomonadota bacterium | reverse complement strand
GGCCCGATGTCCCGGGGCATACTTCGGCAGCTCTTGCAGGTACTTGAAGAGATCCTTGGCACCGTCGAAGTGATGGGCGTGGCCATCCTTGTACACCACGGTCGCCGTCCAGTTCGGGTACTTGGAGACGAGCATGCCGCACACCGGGCAGAGATCGCGGACCCCCGGCTTCGGCAGGCCGGAAAGCGCCTCCTGGGCGCTGGCTGGACCGGCCAGCCCCAGGATCAGCAGCATCGCGAGAAGATGTCGCCGCAGCATGTCAGCCCTGCTTCTGCTGTTCCATCGCCCGCTTGCGCCGCTCGGCGCGGTTCTTGCGGATCACGGCGACGTCGCTGGCCATGTCGAGGTAGCTCTCGCGTAGCGCATCGTCGAAGCGGGCCAGCGAGCCGCCATGCCTGGCCTGGAATTCCTTCGCCCGGTCGATCGCTGCGAAGGAGTGCTTGCTGCGTTTTGTCATCGCATGTTTCAGATCTGCGCCGATCAGGTAGATCATCTGGTCGACCGGCACCAGCGGCCGTGGTTCGGCAGTGGCGCCGTAATCCGGCCCCCAGATTTCCTTCGGCTCGCGGTCGATGTTCACGCCGAGACTGAGCGACAGACAGTGGATCGAGCAGACACCGTCGACCAGGTCGTCGCTGTACTGGACCAGCATGCGGGCGCGGTGGTGCTCCTTGCGGTCCATGCCGCAGTACGGGCATTTCGGGTACTTGTCGAGTTCGCCCTGCAGCGGGTTGGCGTCCGGCGCCTTCTTTGGCACGAACTGCGCTGGCGTACCGTCGGTGCTGCAGGCGGGCTGCGCCTGGGCCTGAACGCCGGTGGCGACGGCAAGGCCGCCGGTGGCGAGCGAGAGTTTCAGCAGGTCACGTCGTTTCATGATTTTCCCTTCTGGCGATTGGTGTTGAGCAACACCTCAATATTAGTTCTTGGGAATATTCGTCCAGTGCGGCATTTGGCCGCAGGCGGAGTGTTGCTACAGCACCAGCTTGTGCATCACGCGGAAGTACGAGATGCCCTGCCACAGCGTCGACAGCCCGAGCGCAATGACGAAAAGGCCGGCGCCCTTCTGCAGATAGCCGCGCATCTTCGGCCCCAGCTTGCCGAAGAGGATACTGGCCAGCAGCATCGACGGCAGCGTGCCGGCGCCGAAGGCGAGCAGTAGCAGGCCACCTTCGGCGACTGACGGGGCCGTAGTCGCCTTCACCGCCATGGCCATGGTCATCGAACATGGCATCAGGCCATTGACCACACCGGCAATGGCCGCACCGCGTACGAGACCCTTCTGTGCGGCACCGGCGAATTGCTGGCGCAACCAGCGCGCCGGCGCGAAGCCGATGGTCAGGCTGACCGGCAGCAGGCCGAGCAATTCGACGCCAAGCAGGATGACGACAACGCCAGCAACGATCTGCAGCACGCCCTGGGCGAGGCCGATCTGGCCAGTAGACACGAGCACGGCGCCGAGCGCCGCAGCGAGCAGGCCGATGGTGCCGTACACCGAGAGGCGGGCACCGTGGTAGGCGACATAAGGCGCTGCGTTTGAAACCCCGCCCGCTGCGCCGCCGGAAAACTGCTTCGCCCGGATGAAATAACCGCAGACCAGTGCGCCGCACATGCCGAGACAATGCCCGCTGCCGAGCAGCCCGGTCATGAAGGCGGCGACGTAGCCGAACTGCTCGATGACGTGGTGCTCGTGGCCTTCCAAGACGCCTAGCCCTTGCGCAACAGGCGCAGCGAATTGACGACCACTGACACCGAGCTGGCTGCCATCGCTGCCGAGGCGATCATCGGGTTCAGCCGGCCGGCAGCGGCGACCGGAATGGCGATGGTGTTGTAGCCGAGCGCCCAGAACAGGTTCTCGCGGATGATGCGCATCGTGCGCCGCGAGATCGACAGCGCATCGGCCGCTTTGCCGAGATCGCCTTTCACCAGCGTCAGGTCGGCAGTCTCGACGGCAACATCGGTGCCGCCGCCAATGGCCATGCCGACGTCGGCAGCAGCCAGCGCCGGAGCATCGTTGATGCCGTCGCCGACCATCGCCACCACCTCGCCGGCCGCCTGAAGTGCACGCACCAGTTCCAGTTTTCTCGCCGGCGTCGCGCGTGCCTCGACGCGGTCGATGCCGACCAGCGCGGCGACATGGCGCGCCGCCGCTTCGGTGTCGCCAGTCGCCATCACTGTCTTGATGCCCAGCTGATGCAGGCGCGCGATCGTTGCCTGCGCATCGGCGCGCGGTTGGTCGGCAATCGCGAAGAAGGCCGCCAGCGCACCGTCCACCGCCGCCAGCACCGGCGTCTGCCCGGCGGCGCCGGCACGCGCCAGCGCATCGGCAAGCGGCGCCAGATCGATTGCGTGTGCGGCCAGCCACTCGGCATTGCCGGCAATCAACGCACGGCCCGCAACCGTCGCGGCGATGCCGCGCCCTGGCTCGGCACGGAAATCGCTGAGCGGATGCTCGGCAGCGACACCCACCGACTGCGCGAACTCGCACAGCGCACGCGCGAGGAAATGTTCGGAGCCCTGCTCCGCGCTGGCGACGAGGGCCAGCAGCTCGCGATCCGCCAGCGGCGAGCGGTTCTCC
>JAUPVD010000450.1 GCA_030917225.1 Pseudomonadota bacterium | reverse complement strand
TCTGCCCTCGCTGCCGACAGTGGTGATCGAGCTGCTGCAGTCGATGGATAACGATGATGCCGATACCCGGGAGCTGGCCAGCAAACTGGCGCGTGACCAGGCCTTGACGGCCAAGGTGCTGCGCGTGGCGAATTCCCCGTTTTACGGGCTGCAGGGCAAGGTCGATTCGATCGGGGACGCGATTGTCGTCCTTGGCCTGCACGGGGTACGGACACTGGCGACAGCGGCAGCAATCACCGATGTGTTTGCCCCGAAGCGCGGCGGCGAACAAGCGAGCGTGCCAAACTATGATATGCGCCTCTTCTGGCGGCACAGCATCGCCGTCGGGCTCTTTGCCAAGGCGATTGCCCGGCGGCGGCGAATGAATGACGGCAATGCATTTGCCGCCGGGTTGATGCACGACATCGGCCGGCTGGCACTGGCCAGCTGCTTCCCCGGCCACATTGCCGCGGTGGCAAAAGATCGGGTCGAGCATGGCGATTGCTGGCTGTTTGCCGAGCGCCGGGTGCTCGGGTTGGACCACGCCGAGATCGGGCAATGGCTGACCGAGCACTGGCGTTTCCCGCCACTTTTGAGTCGCGCCATCGGTACGCACCATCAGCCAGACATGCAGCAGGATCTCCTGGCCACGGTGATTCATGTTGCCGACAGACTTGGGCACCGTCTCGACGATGAGCCGGCAGGCCAGATACCGGTACCGCCGATTGACGAGGCAGCCATGGCGGCTGTTGGGCTGGACGAGGAATCGGCAGCGGAACTGGTGGCCGTGGTCCAGGAACAGTTCGAGTCTGCGTGTGCCGCATTGGTTTCCTAGAGGAAGCACGAACGATGAATACGACAAGCAACAACGGAACGCCGCTAGCTGAGGATCGCCCCTATTTCGAGCTGCTGGACGCCATCCAGACGCCGATCCTGGTGCACCGGGGCGGGCCGATCCTGTTCGCCAACAAGGCGTTAGAGAAACTGACCGGCTACCCGCAAGATGAGTTGATCGGCACGCCGTTCTATACCGTGGTACACCCGGATTCCCGGGAGCTGGCCCAACAGCGCGGCGGAGCAAGAATGCGTGGCGAGCCGGTGCCGTCCGTCTATGAATTCCAGTTGATGACGGTCGACAAAAATGTGCAGCGCTGGGTTGAACTGACGGCCTCGCTGCTGACGCTGAACGGTCTGCCGACGATCGTCGCCGCGCTCTACGACCTGACCGAACGGCGAGAGGCGGAGGCGCGGCAAAAGCACTTGCGCCAGGTCATGGCCCAGATCATCGATGGCGACCCGGTGCCGACCTTCGTGCTTGGCGCTGATCACAAGGTTGCGCACTGGAACCGGGCCTGCGCAACAATCACCGGACTTGCGGCACGCGACGTAATCGGCACCAACCGCCAGTGGGCGGCGTTCTACCCGGCCGAGCGGCCGGTCATGGCCGACCTGGTGCTCAATGGCACCCTGGAGAGCGGTTTCGAAACACTCTATCGCAACAGGTTCCAGCGTTCGGCCATTGTCGAAGGGGCTTTCGAAGCCGAAGATTTCTTCCCGAATTTTGGCGAGCACGGCTGCTGGCTGTTTTTTACTGCTGCACCGATCAGGGATGCCAACGGCCGCATCATCGGCGCCATCGAAACCCTGCAGGACGTAACCGCCCGCCATCTGGCCGAGGATGCCTTGCGCGAGCATCAGGCCAAGCTGGAACAGTTGGTCGAGGAGCGCACGGGCCAACTGGCGCAGGCCAACGATCAGCTGGTGCAATCGGAAAAACTGGCGTCGATCGGCCAATTGGCAGCGGGTGTGGCGCACGAGATCAACAACCCCATTGGCTATGTGCACTCGAACATCGGCGCGCTGGAAAACTACCTCGCCGACCTCTTCGGCATGCTCGACCTGTACGAAGCCGCCGAGCCGGCAATAACCTCACCCGAGCAGATGGCGGCGATCAAGGCCAAGCGCCAGGCGGTGGATATCGACTTTCTCAAGGAAGATATCCCGATGCTGATGCACGAATCGCGCGAAGGTATCACCCGGGTGAAGAAGATCGTCCAGGACCTGAAAGATTTTTCGCATGTCGACAGCACACTGGAGTGGCAGTGGGCCAACCTGCACAACGGCATCGACTCGACACTTAACGTGGTCAGCAACGAGATCAAGTACAAGGCCGACGTGGTCAAGGAATACGGTGAGCTACCGGACGTGGAATGCCTGCCTTCGCAGCTCAATCAGGTATTCATGAACCTGATGGTCAACGCCGCGCACGCCATGGGCGAACAACGCGGCAAGATCACCGTGCGCACAGGCAGCAGTGCCGGCGATTCTGTATGGCTGGAGTTTTCCGACAACGGCAGTGGCATTCCGGAGGAGATTCAAGCCCGGATCTTCGACCCGTTCTTCACCACCAAGCCGGTGGGCAAGGGTACAGGGCTCGGCCTGTCTCTTTCCTACGGCATCATTCAGAAGCACAATGGCACCATTAGCGTGATGAGCAAGCCGGGCGAAGGAACAACCTTCCGCATTGAGCTCCCGGTGAAGCACGTGGAAACCGATACCGAGACCACCGC
This sequence comes from Pseudomonadota bacterium, assembly GCA_030917225.1. Classification (GTDB taxonomy): domain Bacteria; phylum Pseudomonadota; class Gammaproteobacteria; order Burkholderiales; family Rhodocyclaceae; genus Proximibacter. The sequence goes on along the minus strand of JAUPVD010000450.1, from coordinate 1,394 downwards.
ATGAGTGAAGCCGAAACCGCTGCTGCACCAATCACCCCGCCGCTCACGGCACCCCCGGCAATCGACGCTACCCCGGATGCGCCCTGGCGCATTCTCTGCGTGGATGATGAGGCGAACATCCTTAACTCGCTGCGCCGCCTGTTCCGCCAGCACGGCTACCAGATCAGCGTTGCCGGTGGCGGCGCCGAGGGCCTGCAGATACTGGAAACGCAGACCTTCGATCTGGTCATTTCGGACATGCGCATGCCGGAGATGGATGGTGCGCGCTTTCTTGAGCAGGTGTTCAAGCGCTATCCGGACACCGTCCGCATTCTGCTTACCGGCTACGCCGACATCACCTCGACCATCGAGGCGGTGAACAAGGGACAAATTTACCGTTACGTGAGCAAGCCCTGGGATGACCAGGAATTGCTGCTGACCGTGCGCCAGGCGCTGGACCTGAAGGCGCTGCAGCGCGAGAAGTTGCGGCTGGAAGCGCTGACGACGCGGCAGAACGAAGAGCTGAAGGTGCTCAATTACTCGCTCGAGGAAAAGGTGCAGGCACGCACGCAGGAGCTGGCGCTGGCCAACGAGAAGCTGAAGGGCAGCTTCATCACTTCGGTGAAGGTTTTCGCCAACCTGATCGAGTTGCGCGAAGGCAACCTGGCTGGCCACTCGCGGCGCGTTGCCGACCTGGCCCGCAAGATTGCCAACAAGCTGGGCATGTCGCCGAAGGAGGCACAGGACGTTTTTCTCGCCGGCCTGCTGCACGACATCGGCAAGATCGGCCTTTCCGACCAGTTGCTGGCCAAGGCGGTGACGCAGATGACCGGCGACGATCTCGGCGCCTACCGCAAGCACCCGGCCAAGGGTGAGCAGGCGCTGATGGCGCTGGAAGACCTGCGTGGCGCGGCAAAGATCATCCGTTCTCACCACGAGCGCTTCGATGGCCAGGGCTACCCGGATGCGCTGACCGGGCTGGCGATCCCGCTGGGTGCCCGTGTGCTGGCCGTGGCCAACGATTTCGATGGCCTGCAGATTGGCATTGTGGCGCCACGGCGACTGAACCCGGAAGATGCAAAGAAGATGATTGCCGATGGTCGCGGCAAACGCTACGACCCGCAGGTGGTCGATGCCTTCCTCGCCGTGACCGGCCACGTGGAACAAGAACGCACGGCAGAAATCGCTGTGCCGGTGGCCGATCTCAAGCCGGGGATGGTGCTCTCGCGCGACCTGATGACGCGCGATGGCGTGCTGCTGCTGGCGGCTGACTATGTGCTTGAAGCCAATCTGATCCGCCAGATTCGGGATTACGCAGGGGCCGACGGTGGCGCGGTCAGCGTCTTCGTCCGCAACGACAAGAAGTTGGGATAAGGAACAGGGGGTCGCTCATGTTGCGCATCATGCTCGTCGAC
>JAUPVD010000449.1 GCA_030917225.1 Pseudomonadota bacterium | reverse complement strand
GGGGCGAGCTTCATGCCGAACGGAGCGCCGAAAACTTCATGCGCGAAACCGCCGATGCCCTTCACCTTCAGGTTCATCCACAGCATGATGAAGAACACTGTGATCGACATGGCGAAGGTGAGGTTCGGGTCGGTGGTCGGCACCGCCTTCAGATAGTGGATACCGACGGCGCCAGCAGCGAGCGGCAGGAAATCAACCGGAATCAGGTCCATGGCGTTCATGACGAACACCCAGACGAAGATGGTGATGGCCAGCGGCGTGACCAGGGCGCTACGGCCGTGGAAGGTGTCGCGAACCTGCTGATCGACGAGACCAACGACCATTTCAACAAAATTCTGCAGACCGCCAGGGACGCCGGAAGTAGCCTTGCTGGCCACCTTGGCCATCAGGCCGAAAACGAGAAGGCCCAGCAGGCCGGAAATAATCAGTGTATCGGCATGGAAGGTCCAGAAGCCGGTGCAATGCCCATCGATTTTGGCAGCGTCGGAACAGACGGCCAGGTTGGTCAGGTGGTGCTGGATGTAGCCTGTGGTAGTCAAGCCGCCTTCTGCGCTCATGATCTTTCCTCTAATCCCCGATAACCGTTTTAACTGCTCAGCGCTGCCTTGCCAACGCCAACCAGTAGATGACGAAGGTCGATGCATACCCTACGAACAACGGGATTGGTGCAACACTCTTGTAGCCGACGAACACGAGGGCAAACCCGCCGAGTGTCGCTGCAAACTTGTACGCCTCCCCTGCCGCCTGACCCCTGTATGCGCGCATCGGGTCGGTCTTGCCGGCTTCATCCACCGACAGGCTCATCGCTCGCCAAACGTAGAGCAGATTCGCCACCACCCCGATGCTGCCTCCGGCAAGGGCCGACATTGCAGCGTTCGTGCCACCTTGCACCGCCGCAACCATCGCGATCAACAGCGTTGTGGTTGCCTGCCAGCCTATGATCCAGCGGACTTGCGGGTGCAAGAGGTGCTCCGACTAAAACCTAAGTACTTTAACTGACTCTTGTAGAAGAGTCAATCGAATTTGTTGCAGTGCACATAAAGCTGCAACTCGCTATTTTAGACGGGTCAGAATGCCTTCTAACTGATCCAGATCAGAAAAATCGATAGTCAGCTTGCCCGCGCCCTTGCGATTGGCCTTGATTACCACGCTGGCACCGATCGCATCGGCAATTTCTTCCTGCAAACGCAGCAAATCGCGATCCGGCTTGGGCGGGACACGCGTCGAAGGCGGCGACATTTCACGCTGCACCAGACGCTCGGCCTCGCGCACCGACAAACCTTTCTGGGCGATACGCTGCGCCAGCGCCACCTGCAGCCCGGAAGCCAGCGGCAGCAGCGCACGGGCATGGCCCATATCGATGTCGCCGGCCATCAGCATGTCCTGTACCGGCTGCGCCAGTTGCAGCAGGCGTAGCAGGTTGGACGCTGCCGGGCGCGAACGGCCGACCGCATCGGCGGCCTGCTGGTGAGTCAGACTGAATTCGTCGACCAGACGCTGCAGACCGAGCGCCTCTTCCAACGGGTTCAAGTTTTCGCGCTGGATGTTCTCGATCAGCGCCATGGCTAACGCATTTTCGTCCGGGATGTCGCGAATCAGCGTCGGTACTTCGGTCAGGCCGGCCAGCTGTGCGGCACGCCAGCGACGCTCGCCGGCGATGATCTCGTAGCGGTCCTGCGCCACCGGACGCACCAGGATCGGCTGCATTAGCCCCTGGGCACGGATCGACGCCGCCAACTCATCGAGCGAGGCCTTGTCCATCTGCGTGCGCGGCTGGTATTTGCCCGGCTGCAAGGCCGTGACCGGCAACGAGCGCTGCACTTCCTTCTTGGCCGACTCGTCGCCCGCCAGCAGCGCGTCCAGCCCGCGGCCGAGACCTCTCATTTTGGTGATCATGCCAGCGCTCCCTGTTCTGTCTGCACGATCTTGCCATCGCGCCTGTCCAGCATCTCCTGCGCCAACTGCAGATACGCCTGCGCGCCCTTCGACTGGCGGTCGAAGGCAATGACCGGCTTGCCATAGGACGGCGCCTCGGCCAATCGCACGTTACGCGGGATGATGCTTTGATAAACCTTTTCGCCAAAATGGCTTTCAAGCTCTGCTGAAACCTGTTGCATCAGCGTCATGCGCGGGTCGAACATGGTGCGCAGCAGACCTTCGATCTGCAGCACCGAATTGAGGTTGGCGCGCACCTTGCGCAGCGTCGTCACCAGATCGGTCAGGCCTTCCAGTGCGTAGTACTCGCACTGCATCGGGATCATCACCGCCTCGGCTGCCACCAGGCCATTGACCGTCAGCATGTTCAGCGCCGGCGGGCAGTCCATCAGGATGAAATCATATTGATCGCCAGCGGCATTCAGCGCATCGCGCAGACGGTATTCGCGGTTCTCGATCTCGATCAGTTCGACCTCGGCCCCGGCCAGCTCGCGGTTGGCAGGCAGGATGTCGAAACCGAACTCGGTCCGGATACGCGACTGTTCCAACGTCGAGCGGCCGATCAAAATCTGGTACACCGTCGGCAACGCCTCGCGCTTCATGACGCCGCAACCCGTGGTCGCGTTGCCCTGCGGATCTAGGTCAATCATCAGCACGCGCTGGCCGAGCGCAGCCAGGCTCGCCGAGAGGTTTACGGCAGTGGTGGTCTTGCCCACCCCACCCTTCTGATTGGTTACCGCCAGAATCTTGGCCACGCTATTTCCCCCTGATCACCACCAGATGGCGTTCGCCATCCACTCCCGGCACTTCCAGCCGGTGCACTGCGCTTACAGCCAATTCCAACGCTCCGGCCGGCAGTTTAGCGATTTCCGCCTCTGGGCGTTGCCCTTTCATCGCCAACCAGACCCCATCGGGAGCCAACAGATGGCGCGTAAGGCCAACAAAATCAACAAGTTCAGCGAAGGCGCGCGAGGTAATTGCCGCAAACAGCAGCGGCGGCTTGAAGTCCTCCACGCGCGCCGTCACCACCTGTACGTTCTTCAGCTCCAGCTCGATCACCGCCTGCTGCAGGAAGGCCGTCTTCTTGCTGTTGCTGTCGAGCAAAGTCACTGCCAGCTCGGGTCGGGCTATCGCCAACGGGATGCCTGGCTGACCGCCGCCGCTGCCGACATCGAGCAGGTTCGGTGTCGTCACGTACGGCAGGATGGCCAGCGAATCGAGCAGATGATGACTCACCGCCAGCTTGGGATCGCGCAGCGCGGTCAGGCTGAAGCTGCGATTCCATTTCTCAAGGAATAGCGCGTAGGCCAAGAGCTTCGCCCGCACCTCGGCCGGCAAATCGATCCCGAGAGCCGAGAGCCCCGCTGACAACTGCGCTTCGCGACTCATGCCGATTTCTTCTCGCGCGGTCCCGCCGGTGGTGCTATCCGCTTCAGATGCACCAGCAGCAGCGAAATCGCTGCCGGCGTGATGCCCTGGATGCGCGACGCCTGTCCCAAGGTCTGCGGCTTGTGCTGGGCCAGTTTCTGCTGCACTTCCTTGGACAACCCCGGCACGGTGCTGTAGTCCAGCTCATCGGGCAGCACGGTTTCCTCGTGTGCCAGACTGCGCGCCACTTCGTCCTGCTGGCGGTCGATGTAGCCCTGATACTTGGCCTGGATCTCGATCTGCTCAATGACCAGCAGGTCATCGAGAGGCGACAACCGCCCGGCATTGGCCTCCGTCAGCGTCATCAACGCTGCGTAACTCACATCCGGCCGGCGCAACAGATCAAACAATGTGTATTCGCGCTCAATGCCCTTGCCCAGCACGCGCTCGGCCTCGGCCTGCGGCAGCGTCTGTGGCCGCACCCAAGTGGCCTTCAGGCGCTCCTGCTCCGCCGCGATGGCATCTCGCTTGCGGTTGAAGGCTTCCCAACGAACATCGTCGACCAGACCCAGTTCGCGGCCCTGCTCAGTCAAGCGCAGATCGGCGTTGTCTTCGCGCAGGCTGAGACGGTATTCGGCACGACTGGTGAACATGCGGTACGGCTCGGAAACGCCGCGCGTGATCAAGTCGTCAACCAGCACGCCAAGGTAAGCCTCATCGCGGCGCGGGCTCCAGGCGGCACGTTCCTGCGCATACAGCGCAGCATTGGCGCCCGCCAGCAGTCCCTGTGCCGCTGCTTCTTCGTACCCGGTAGTGCCGTTGATCTGGCCGGCAAAAAACAGGCCGCGAACCGCTTTCGTCTCAAATGAGGATTTCAGCCCGCGCGGATCGAAGTAGTCGTATTCGATGGCATAGCCGGGGCGCAGGATATGGCAGTTTTCCATGCCGCGAATCGAACGCACGATCTGCAGCTGCACGTCGAAGGGCAGCGAGGTCGAAATCCCGTTCGGGTAGATCTCGTGCGTCGTCAATCCTTCCGGTTCGAGGAAGATGTTGTGACTGTCCTTGGACGCAAAGCGGTGGATCTTGTCCTCGATCGACGGGCAGTAGCGCGGCCCGACACCCTCGATAACACCGGTGTACATCGGCGAGCGGTCAAGGTTGTTGCGAATGATCTCGTGCGTGCGTTCGTTGGTATTGGTCACCCAGCACGGCAGTTGCTGCGGATGCTGGCTGGCCGAACCGAGGTAGGAAAAGACCGGCAACGGATCGTCCGAATGCTGTTCTTCCATGACCGAAAAATCGATCGTCTTGCCATCCAGGCGTGGCGGCGTACCGGTCTTCAGACGCCCCGCCGGCAACTGCAGTTCGCGCAGGCGCGCCGCCAGCGACACTGAAGGAGGATCGCCCATGCGGCCGCCAGTGTAGTTCTGCAGGCCGACGTGGATCAGACCGTTAAGGAAAGTGCCCGCAGTAAGCACGACTGCTCGCGCCTCGAAGCGGACGCCAAGCTGTGTCACCGCACCGGCGATACACTCACCGTCAAGGATCAGGTCATCACAAGCCTGTGCGAAGATGGTCAGGTTCGGCTGGTTCTCCAGCCGTGTACGGATTGCCTGCTTGTAGAGCACACGGTCAGCCTGCGCACGCGTCGCGCGCACTGCCGGACCCTTCGACGAATTCAGGATGCGGAACTGGATTCCCGCCTCATCGGTGGCCGCCGCCATCGCCCCCCCCAGGGCATCGACTTCCTTGACCAGGTGCCCCTTGCCGATGCCGCCGATCGATGGGTTACAACTCATCGCACCAAGCGTGTCCATGTTGTGCGTCAGCAGCAGCGTGCGCTGTCCCATGCGTGCCGAGGCGAGCGCCGCCTCGGTGCCAGCATGGCCGCCACCGACGACAATCACATCAAAACGTTCGGGATAAAGCATGGGATCGGAAAGCGGCTCGAAATAACGGGGGAAAGGGGCCGAATTCTACGCCAGTTCGCTGAAAACTAACAGATTTTTGTCAGATCCAAGGTGCCGGAAGCGGCATTCCGGATGAGCGGGCATCGTACGAACCAGCCAATCGTGATGCGTTGCAATAAAAATCAGTGCTGCAAGACTCCTGATCTTTTGGGTTTAATCTAACAGCAACATTTATCCTCGATAATTCACATATGTTGCGTCGCAACAACCTATGCCCGAGAATGGCTTCAGGACAACAAAGCGGGCGCCAAAACAACACCCTCAACGTGGGGACGCCTGCAACACATCCCCAAAAGGAAAACAGCATGAACACCATGAGCGAACAAGCTTCCCTGGCCCAGGCCGGTCCGCTACTCCCTCTGGCCGGCAAGAAGGGCCTGATCACCGGCGTCGCCAACGACAAGTCGATTGCCTTCGCCGTAGCCAAAGCCGTGCGCGAACTGGGCGCCGAAATTGCCCTCACCTACCAGAACGACAAGACTGCCAAATACACGCAACCGCTGGCCGAAAGCCTCGGCGCCCGCCTCTTCGAAAAGCTTGATGTCAGTCAGCCAGGCAGCATGGAAGCAGTGATCGAGAAGGTCGGCACCGAATTCGGCCAGATCGATTTCGCCATCCACTCGATGGCCTTCTGCAATGCCGACGACCTGCACGGTCGCGTCATCGATACCACCGAAGAAGGCTTCGACGCGGCAATGAATGTTTCCTGCCACAGTTTCCTGCGCATGGCCAAGGCACTTGAACCACTGATGTCGGAAGGCGGTTCGCTGATCACCATGTCCTACCTCGGTGCCGAACGCGTCGTGCGCAACTACGGCGTAATGGGCATCATCAAGGCCGCGCTCGAATCGGCCGTCCGCTACATGGCCTACGACCTCGGCCCCAAGGGTATCCGCGTCTTCGCCGTATCACCCGGCCCGATCATGACCCGTGCCGCTTCCGGCATCACCAACTTCAACCAGTTACTCGAAGCCGATGCCGTCAAGGCCCCGCTCGGCCGCACCGTGACCATCGACGAAGTTGGCGCCCTCACCGCCTTTTTGTGCACACCGGGATCCTCGGGTATGACTGGCCAAACCATCTACGTCGACGCCGGGGCACACATCGTGGCCTGAGTCTGCACGACTGAGTCCGGAAGACTGCCGGACGGCAGCCGCCGCCTTTGCGGTATTCTGGGTTTTTCCGGCATTCCCGTTGGAGCGGCCCATGGCCAACAATTGCGGCGAGATCATCAGCGACCCGGTACCCGACCACCCCCTGCTCAACGGCAGACCGGAGATCGGGCGCGGCGAGAACACCATCGTTCTCGACGGCGACGTAGTCGACGGACAGGCACGGGTCTTCAAGGTGCTCTCTTCACCGACCGACTATGCCTATTACACGGCGCCCGACCGGCCGACCGGTCGCCATTTTCCGCTGGTCTTTGCCGATCACGGGACAATCGGTCGCTCCAGCCGGGGCTTCCCCTTCCATATCGTCGAGGTGGAAAAACTCTACCCGCTGCCCGCTGCCGGCGATGCCG
>JAUPVD010000448.1 GCA_030917225.1 Pseudomonadota bacterium | reverse complement strand
GCGCTTTGCGCCATGAGCAGGCGGCCGACTTCGGTGGAGCCGGTAAAGGAGAGGTGGCGGACGATGGGGCTGGCGGTGAGCACACCACCGATGGCCACCGGGTCGCCGGTGAGCACATTGAACACGCCCGGCGGCAACCCGGCCTCGTGCGCCAGCTTGGCCAGCGCCAGTGCCGTCAGCGGCGTCTGCTCGGCCGGCTTGACCACCACCGTGCAGCCGGCAGCAATGGCCGGTGCCACCTTGCGCGTGATCATGGCCAGCGGGAAATTCCACGGGGTGATGGCGGCGCAGACGCCGATCGGCTGCTTGATGGTGATCAGGCGCTTGTCGGCCACCACCGGCGGAATGGTTTCGCCATAGGCACGCTTGGCTTCCTCGGCGAACCATTCGACAAAGGAGGCGCCGTAGCCGACTTCGCCCTTGGCCTCGGCCAGCGGCTTGCCGCATTCGGCGGTGATCATGCGGGCGAGATCATCGCCGTGGGCGAGGATCAGTTCGAACCAGCGGCGCATCAGCGCGGCACGTTCCTTGGCGGTCTTGCTGCGCCAGGCAGGCAATGCCGCCTCGGCGGCGGCAACGGCGCGCGTGGTCTCGCCGGCGCCCATCAGCGGCACCTCACCAAGCTTGTCGCCGGTGGCCGGATCGATCACCAGGAGCGTGGCGCCGCTGTCGGCCGCTTCCCAGCGGCCGTCGATGTAGGCATTGGAACGGAGAAGCAGCGGTTCGGTCAGTTGCATGGCAATGCACCCTCAGTCATCAGTCATCGGAAGATCAAAAATGGCAGTTTATACTTGCGCCCATGCACCGAAGAAGCTTTCTCATCGCCCTGCCAACCATGCTGCTGGCCGCCTGCGGCAGCCTGCCAAAATCGCCGCCGCCAGCCAACGCTGACCGGCCCGGCAGCGAGCAGGGGCGCGAGGTGGTGATGTACGCATTGTCGCTGCTCGATACCGGCTACCGTTTCGGTGGCAAGAACCCCGAGGCCGGGCTGGACTGCAGCGGCATGGTCGCCTACATCTTCAACCAGGCAGCCGGCTTGCGCGTCGCTGGCAGCGCCGCCGACATTGCCAGAAGCGGCCGTGCGGTCGACAAGCGGTCATTGGCACCGGGCGATCTGGTCTTCTTCAATACCTCCAACCGTCCGTATTCGCATGTCGGCATCTACATCGGCGAAGGCCGCTTCGTGCACGCTCCCTCGGCCGCCAGCGGCCGGGTACGCATCGACCGACTCTCCAGCAGCTATTTCTCGCCGCGTTTCGACGCTGCGCGCAGCTATTTCGATTGAGCCCATGATCCAGTTTCCCAGCCTGCGCTACAGCAACGCCATCGCCGACTACCGCGACCACGGCGACCCGTTGCGCCTGTTCACCGAAATCTATGCGGTCATGCGGCCCAAGCGCGCCGACGATTCCGCCAGCGCCATTGCCAATCATCTGGCGCTGCTTGATCTGCTGGATGCCGACGAGGGACTGCGGCAGGGGCTGCGCGAAGCATTTGCCAAGCTGATTTCCACGCGGGCGATGGTCAGCTACCTCACCGACAGCGGCATCCTGCCGCCCACGGGTTTCTTCTCGGAGCTGATGCGCATCGTCAGTCACCGCCTGCTGCCGGAGATCCAGAACACCGGCGAGTTCCGCGACTGCCTGCACATCGTGCTCAACCACAAGGACGATTGGGTCTGGCTGGGCGAAATTCCGATCGAGAACTCGATCCGCTTCTGGCACCAGCTGGTCCCTGCCGGAGAGCTGGGCGAACACGAGCGGCGGCGCCTCGTCGACCAGTTCATCGAGGCAATGCTGGTGCTGGCCTACCGGATCAGCGGACTGGATGTTCAGCAGGACCTGCTCCGTCTCGGCGGCACGCTGGCCGATCAGGCGCCGGCTTTCCGCGCCGTGGCGGGGGAAGCGCAGCGCTACGCCAATGCGCTGCACGCCGCCCACGACAACGGCGAGCGCCCGCAGGATGACGAAAAGCACCTGCTGGTGCTGATCGACCAGTGCCAAGACCTGATCAACCGCGCGCACCGCGCCGCCCAGCGCGTCGGCACCAGCCTGTCGCTCAGCTTCACGCTGCGGCGGGCCTACCAGTGCCTGTCGCGGCTGGAAGTGCTGGCCACGCTGCTCGGATCGCACTGGCGCGATGGCGGCGAAACCATTGCCATCGAGCAATGGAGCAACCTCGTCCGGCAGACGGTGCGCGCCGAGAATCAGCGCAACAGCATCCGTCAGCATGTGTCGCGCGGCATCGGGCTGCTGGCGCTGCGCGTCACCGACAACGCGGCGAAGTCGGGCGAGCACTACATCACCGAATCGCGCTCGGCCTATTACGGCATGTGGCGATCGGCGATGGGCGCGGGGGCCATCATTGCCGTGCTGGCGCTGCTCAAGATCTTTACCTCCAAGCTCGACCTCGCGCCGATCGGCTACGCCTTCCTCTACAGCATGATCTACGGCCTCGGCTTTGCGCTGATCTACATGCTGCACCTGACCATCGCCACCAAGCAGCCGGCGATGACGGCGCAGACCATTGCCAGCTATCTGGGTGAGGCCGAAAACGGCAAGCAGCAGGAACTCGACCGGCTGGTCGACCTGATCGCAGCGGTGACGCGCAGCCAGATCGCCGCGATCATCGGCAACGTGGCCATCGCCTTGCCGGTGGCCATGCTCATCGGATTTGCCTGGGTACGCATCAGCGGCGACCCGATGCTCGACCCCGGCAAGGGCGCGCACCTGATCGGCGACCTGGACCCGCTCGGCTGGGCCTTGCCGCATGCGGCGATTGCCGGCGTCTTCCTGTTTTTCTCGGGCATCATCTCCGGCTATTTCGACAATCTGGCCAGCTACTCCCGTATCGGCGAGCGCGTGGCGCAACTGCGCTGGCTGGGCGTGCTGGCCGGCCGTGAGCGGGCAACGCGCTTCGGCAACTACATCGACGCCAACCTCGGCGGCCTTTCCGGCAACTTCCTGTTCGGCTGCATGCTCGGCACCGCCGGCACCGTCGGCATGATCCTCGGCCTACCGATCGACATCCGCCACATTGCCTTCTCCTCGGCCAACCTTGGCTATGCGCTCACCGCCTTCCGCTTCGACCTGCCGCTTATCACCCTTGCCTGGGGTGGGCTGGGCGTGCTGCTGATCGGCTTTATCAACCTCAGCGTCAGCTTTGCACTGGCGCTGTGGATGTCGCTGCGCGCGCGCGAGGTGGCTTTCACGCAAACGCGCGGATTGCTGCGCACGCTCTGGCAGCGACTGAACAATGATCCACGCAGCTTCGTTTCCGCCCCGGCCGAATCGACCACCGCACCACCCGGCGCACCACCCGCCGAAGGCACGGGCCACTGACCTGCCGATGGACCGCACCGAACGCTTCTACCGCATCGACCAACTGCTCAACGAGCGGCGCTTCGCCACCTTCGTGCAGCTACAGGACGAACTCGGCATCTCGCGCGCGACGCTGAAGCGCGACCTGCAGTACCTGCGCGAACGGCTCAACGCGCCGATCGTTTTCGACCGCGAGGCCGGCGGCTATCGCTTCGACACCCCGGATCGCTACGCACCGCGCTACGAACTGCCGGGGCTGTGGTTCAACGCTTCCGAAATCCACGCGCTGCTGACCATGCAGCACCTGCTGGAAGAAGTGCAGCCCGGCCTGCTCGGGCCACACATCGCCCCGCTGCTGGCGCGCCTGAAATCGCTGCTCGGCAGCCACGATGACGCCCCGGAGGAAGTGGCGCAGCGCATCCGCATCCTGCATGCCGCCAAGCGCCGGATGGACCTGCGCTACTTCGAGGTGCTGGCCAGCGCCCTGCTCAACCGCAAGCGCCTGCTGCTCCGCCACTTCAACCGGAAGAGTGGCGAGGAAGTAAAGAGGGAAGTGTCACCGCAACGCCTCGTCTACTACCGCGACAACTGGTATCTCGACGCCTGGTGCCACTTGCGCAAGGACATCCGCAGCTTTGCGGTGGACGCCATTCGCCACGCCGGCGTCAGCGACAAAAAGGCGAAGAGCATCGCCGACCGCGATCTGGATGCGGTACTCGGCGCCGGCTACGGCATTTTCGGCGGCAGGAAGGTGCAGTGGGCGACGCTGCGTTTTACCCCGGAGCGCGCCCGCTGGGTGGCGGCTGAAGAATGGCATCCGCAGCAGAAGACGCACTTCGAGCCCGATGGCAGCTACGTGATGGAAATCCCCTACAGCGCCGAACCGGAACTGCTGATGGATGTCCTTCGCCATGTGCCGGAAGTGCAGGTACTCGGGCCGGCCTCGCTGCGCCAGCGCCTGGTGGCGATTCTCGAAGCCGGCCTGAAGGCGCAGCAGGCTTAGCCGCGCCAGACAGTCACGCGCTTGTGCCGGCGCCAGCAGGCCGGGCGCGCTGCATGCTCGGGCAAGCGCGCCTTCGGGTAGAAAGCGGCCAGAGGCACGGTAACGGTGGCCGGGGCGCCAACCAGGCGCTCGAAGATGTGCTGGATTCGATCAAACATCTGCGTTCTCCATGAGAGGTAGTGGCACCAGTATCGGCACCCGCAGGCTCAACACATGAGCCACCCCTCATGCGGCAACACCGGTCGTCCCGATACCGGCCAGGCGCTGGAATTCCAACAGAAATAGCTGCTTCGCCACCGGCGGGGATAGCGGTTTGATGCGCGCCGGCAGGGGTGCAATGCCGCCCAGGCTCTGCCAGGCCTCGGACGAATGCGGCATCAGGTCGCGCTTTTCGGTCGCCAGCGCGATCAGGTCGGCGCGCTTGATCAAGCGATCATCGAAGCCGGCGACCCCAAAGCGCGCACCGATGATGGCCATGACCTCTGTCTCGATCCGGGAGAAATCTGGAAACAGGCTCTTGAGCGGCTTCACCATGTCACCGAGGTAAGCCTCGGCGGCATCGTGCAGCAGGGCGGCCAACGCCAGACGACGTGGCACCAGGCCAGCGACCATCAGGCTGTGCTGGGCGACCGAATAGAAATGCTGCGTCTGTCCGTTGAAGCGGCACTGGAAAGCAAGGCCGTGCGCAATGTCTTCGATGGCCACATCGTCGATGTGCGGTGCGAGCAGATAGAAGCGATTGCCGAGAAAAGTGGATACATAGACAGCGCGGGAATCAAAAGCGCTGCCGGGGCTGGAACTGGATGGCATGTCGACCTCATTCTTCAGGTGGCCCATCGTTACTCGCAACAGGCTCACCAGGTGAGCCCGAAAAGTCTCGCCACCTCGACCGCAAACACCAGAAACCACATCAGGATGGTGATGCCGACTGCTGCTGCAGCAATATCCTTGATGACCTTGATCTTCTAGAGACACGCTGATTATGTCCGTCACACCGGCGGAAACCGGTGTCCAGTGTGTTGATTTTTCTGGATTCCGGCTTTCGCCGGAATGACAAATTTCGACTTGATCAGAATTTTCCTAGTTGTGGCAGTCCTCGACGAAATCGCACAGGCATCGCTTCTGCGGCCAGGGACAGCCT
>JAUPVD010000447.1 GCA_030917225.1 Pseudomonadota bacterium | reverse complement strand
GATCATCTGCGCGAAGGCCAGCGTGATCATGATGAAATAGACGCCGCGCGTGCGCAGGCTGACCAGGCCGATACCGAGCGCCAGCACCGCCGAGACGACAACGGCAATCGGCCAGGCGACATAGGCGGAGGCAACACCAAGCTCCATCAGGATAGCGACCGTATAGGCCCCGGCACCGAAAAAGGCGGCATGCCCGAAGGCGACCATGCCGCCGAAGCCAACAACGAAATTGAGACTGGTTGCCGCGAGTGCAAAGATCAGCACGCGTGCAGCAAAGCTGATGTAGAACTCCTGCCCGAAAGCCTGCAGTACGGGTGGCAGCAAAGCCAGCAACACACCAACGCCCAGCGCCAGCCAGCGCCGGCGCGCAGACTGCCGATAGAGTGCGCCCACCCCGCTCATCTCGCTTCCCCCGCCATCAGCCGCGCGCCGGAAAGAGGCCGGCCGGGCGCCAGAAGAGAATGGCCGCCATCAGCAGATAGATGAGAATCGCCGCCAACGCAGGGCCAAGGTGTGCTGCCACTTCACCGGGCAGGAAACTGCGCAGCAGCCAGGGCAGCAGTGCACGGCCGAGCGTATCGACGACACCGACCAGCAGGCTGCCGACCAGCGCCCCACGGATCGAACCGATGCCGCCGATGACGATGACCACAAAGGCCAGAATCAGGATGCTCTCACCCATGCCCACCTGCACCGCCAGCAACGGGCCAAGCATGGCACCGGCCAGGGCACAGAGCCCGGCACCGACAGCGAAGACCATCGTGAACAGCCGTTTGACGTTGATGCCAAGCGCCTCGGTCATTTCGCGGTTCGACGCCCCGGCGCGCACCCACATGCCGACACGGGTACGCGTCACGGCAAGATAGAGACCGAGCGCGACAAGAATGCCGACAGCAATGATCAGCAGGCGGAAAGCCGGATAACTGAAGCCGCCAATGTCGACCGGCCCGGACAACACCTCCGGTGGATTAAGCATCACCGGCTGATCGCCCCAGACAATGCGCACCGCTTCATTGGCGATCAGGATCAGGGCGAAGGTGGCGAGCACCTGCGACAGGTGATCGCGTGTGTAGAGCTTGCGCAGCACGGTCAGTTCGAGCAAGGCACCAATCGCCGCCGTACCGACCACCGCCGCCAGCACGCCAACAACAAAGGATCCGCTCGCCGCCACGGCCGCGGCTGCCAGATAGGCGCCAACCATGTACAGCGAGCCGTGCGCCAGGTTGATCATGTCCATGATCCCGAACACGAGCGTCAACCCGGCCGCCAGCAGAAAGAGCATGAGGCCGAACTGGAGGCCGTTGAGGGCTTGTTCGAGGATCAGTTGATTCATTTCGTGTTGCTCGCCAGTGCAGTCAGCCGTTCGTGCAGGTCGGCCGGGGCATAGAACAGGAAGGCGTTGCCTTGCTTGCTTTTCTCCAGCAGTCCCTGTGCTTCGAGTTCGAGCAGGTCGCGCCTCGCCGTCTGGTAAACCACGCCGTGCGAGCGTTGATGGGCGTCGACACGATAGGCTTCACCAACGTTGCGCAGGGCATGATTAAGCAGCGCCACCTGACGATGGTTAAAGCGTCCGCGCAGTCTCGGCGAGGCCGCCAGCATGCGCTCGGTTTCCTTCTGTTCGCGCGTTTTTCTCGCCACGTAGGCATGCAACGCAGCAATCGCCTGGCGAATTGTTTGTAGCTGATGCAAAAGAAAATACGTCGTGTCGTTGTTGTCCGTTTCCGTATGCAGATAGGCGCGCATGTAGCGAGCAGGCGCCTTGCGCAGGATATGGCTGATCGAGGTGTACTCCATCAACCAGTAGCCGCTCCGGACCATCGACCAGTAAAACAGCGCGCGCGCCGTTCGCCCATTGCCATCGGCAAACGGGTGGTCGTAACCGATCATGAAATGGAGAAGGATGGCGCGCAGCACGGGATGTACGAAAGGCTGCGCAGTTTCATCAGCATTGGCAAAATCGCACAAGCGCTGCATACGTACGGGCAGTTCCGCATAGGCGGGCGGCACATGCAGCGGCGTGCCATCTCGTACATCAACGACCTGCACCTCGTCGTCACGCCGGTAACGGCCGGCATCCTCGGGATCGGCCAGCGTCTCCTCGGTCAGAATCCTGTGCAACTCCAGAATGTGCGCCGGCGTTAGCTTCGCATCGCGCATGGCACGCAGATGCTCCATCGCCCGATAGTTGTTGAAAATCATCTGTTCGCTCAGGTCACGCGGCCGCCGCCCGCTCCTGAGCATCGCCGCCGCCACCGTGCGTGTGGTCGAGGCGCCCTCCAATTGACTGGAGGTGATGGCCTCTTCGATCAGCGAACTGATCAGATAGCGCTGCGAGTCCTCGTGCAATTGGGCACCGGCCGCTGCACGAATATGCCCGGCGGCATCACGGTCGATATGGTGCAGGTCGATGGCCACCGGGCTAGGCGTCGCAAAGACAAAGGGGCGTCCTTGCTTGTCAACCAAAGGCAGGGGCTGAGAGAGCGATGTCCGCGCCAAGGTCACGGCGGCCCACCATTCTGCGTGCGTCAGCGCCTCCGGAGCCGGCCGACGACGCAACTCGTCCCAGTGCAGGTACTTTCCGCCCGGCAGGGGATTTGCGTGCTCCATCACCTGCCCGATCCGGTCGGAGGCAAGGGCAGTCAAAGCTATTTTGAAAGGAGGAGCGTTCTCCGGCAGGCGCATTGTCTACTAATAAACCAATAAATTAGTAGAAATTAGTATAGGCATGCCATCCTGCAAAGTCTACTAAACATAAAAAAATTAGTAGCTGGTGGCGCTTAACGCACCCTCTTCACTTCATCTTGCACTGGCTGACGTAGGCATCGGCATGATTTGCGAAGATCGTACCCATGGTCTTGTTCGTCACCCGCCCCTGGGCATCCTTGCCGATCACGCGCAGCACGTAGTTCTGCACCGGGTAGTGGTTGCTGTTGAACTTGAACTCACCGCGCACAGATTTGAAGCGCTTGGCTTCCAGCGCCTTTTGCAGTGCGGCCTTGTCGTCGAGCTTGCCCTTCACGTCGCGCACGGCGGCATCGATCAGCAGCGCCGTGTCGTAGCCCTGCGAGGCATAAAGCGACGGCAGCCGGCCGTATTCCTTCTCGAAATCGGCAACGAAGCGCTTGTTCTCGGGGTTGTCGAAATCGTGCGCCCAGTGCGAGGAGTTGAACATGCCGAGCATCGGCGCACCGACGGCCTTGATCACATCCTCATCCGCCGAGAAGCCCGGCGCGAAGAGTTGAACATCCTTCGACAAACCCGCCGCAACAAACTGTTTGACGAAGTTGATGCCCATGCCACCCGGCAGGAAGAAGAACAGCGCATCCGGCTTCATTGCGCGAATCTGTGCCAGTTCGGCGGCGTAGTCGAGCTGGCCGAGCTTGGTATAGACCTCTTCCGACTTGCCCTTGTAGTAACGCTTGAAGCCGGTAACGGCATCCTTGCCGCCGGGGTAGTTCGGCGTGACCACGACGACATTGCGGAAGCCCTTGTCCTGCACGTATTTGCCCATCGCTTCATGCAGGTTGTCGTTCTGCCAGGCCACGTTGAAGAAGAAAGGGTTGCACTGGTCGCCGGCGTATTGCGAAGGACCGGCATTGGCCGAGATGTAGTAGGTCTTGTTTTCGAAAACCTGCGGCCCCACGGCCAGCATGATGTTGGAGAAGACGATGCCGGTCATGAAATCGACCTTTTCCTTCTTCAGGAACTTCTCGGCCTCAGCCTTGGCCACATCCGGCTTCTGCTGGTCGTCGGCAATGATCACCTCGGCCGGCAGGTTGCCCAGCTTGCCGTTGAGATGCTTGATGCCGAGATTGAAGCCATCGCGGATATCAACGCCGAGGCCCGCTCCCGGCCCGGAAAGCGTCGACACGAAACCGACCTTTACCTTGTCGGCAGCAGAGGCGGCAGAAGTGGCTGCGGCAAGCAACAGGGAGGCAGCAAGGGCAGTCAGACGCATGAGAAGTCTCCGGGGTCGGCGCGTTGTTCGAAAGCGGGAATTGTAGCGCAGGAACAAGCAGATACCGGCGCAGCGTGGCGCTTGGAAGGCAAATCAAGGTATATTCGCCTCCCCATGACGCAGAAAGCCATTGTTCTCCTTTCCGGCGGGCTCGACTCCGCGACCGCGCTGGCCATTGCCCATGCCGCCGGCTTCGAGTGCTACTGCCTGTCGTTCGACTATGGCCAGCGCCACCGTGCCGAGCTCAAGGCTGCCGCCGCTGTGGCTCATTGGCAAGGCGCCGCCGAGCATCGCGTGCTCACGCTGGACCTCGCGCAGTTCGGCGGCTCGGCACTCACCGACACGCACATCGCCGTGCCGGTCGACGGTGTCAAACCGGGCATTCCGGTCACCTACGTGCCAGCCCGCAATACCATCATGCTTTCACTGGCGCTGGCCTGGGCCGAAGTGCTGCAGGCGCGCGACATCTTCGTCGGCATCAACGCCGTCGATTACTCGGGCTACCCGGATTGCCGCCCGGAATACCTTGCTGCCTTCCAGACCATGGCCAACCTGGCGACCAAGGCCGGCGTCGAGGGCAAGGCGCTGACCGTACACGCTCCGCTGATTGATCTCTCCAAGGCCTCGATCATTCGCCGTGGCAGTTTTCTCGGTGTCGATTTCAGCCTGACCGTTTCCTGTTACCAGGCCGATGCCGAAGGCCGCGCCTGCGGCGTCTGCGATTCCTGCCGACTACGCCGCGAAGGCTTCGAGGCTGCCGGCATCCCCGACCCGACCCGCTACCAATGACGACCAGCACTATCCTCCTGCTCGCCTTCGGGCTTGGCTTCGGCTTCGGCGCGCTCTCGCAGAAGACGCACTTCTGCACCATGGGCGCAGTGGCCGACATCATCAACATGGAAGACTGGAGCCGCATGCGCACCTGGATGCTGGCCATCGCCGTTGCCGTGCTCGGCAGCGCGGCATTACACAGCGCCGGCCTGATCGACCTGAACAAGTCGATCTACCGCAGCGAGAACCTCACCTGGCTGTCGCACCTCGTCGGCGGCCTGCTCTTCGGCATCGGCATGGTCCTCGCCTCGGGCTGCGGCGCCCGCACGCTGACCCGCGTCGGCGCCGGCAACCTCAAGTCGCTGGTCGTTTTCCTCACGCTGGGTGTCACCGCCTACATGACCATGCGCGGCGTGCTCGGCGTTTTCCGCGTGAACACGCTCGACAAGGTCGCTGCCACGCTGCCCGGCGGCCAGGATCTGCCGGCACTGCTCACTGGGGCTGGCCTCGCGCCAAGCATGGCCTTGTGGATCGCGGCCCTAGTCATCGGCGGCGGACTCCTCGCTTTCTGCTTCGCCCGGCGCGATTTCCTCACCCTCGACAACCTGCTCGGCGGCATTGCCGTGGGCGCCATCGTAGTCGGCGGCTGGTATGTCAGCGGCCACCTCGGCTATCTTGCCGAAGACCCGGACACGCTGCAGGAAGCCTTCCTGGCTACGAACAGCGGCCGCATGGAATCGCTGACTTTTGTGGCACCGCAGGCCTATACGCTGGAACTTCTGATGCTGTGGTCCGACACCAGCCGCAAGCTCTCCTTTGGCATTGCCCTGGCTTTGGGCGTCATCGCCGGCTCGACGGCATGGGCGCTGGTCACCCGCAGCTTCCGCTGGGAAGGCTTCCGCGACGTCGACGACCTCGTCCGTCACCTTCTTGGCGGCGCGCTGATGGGCTTTGGCGGCGTCACGGCCATGGGCTGCACCATCGGACAAGGCATCACCGGCGTCTCCACACTGGCACTGGGCTCGCTGATTACTCTGGTAGCCATCATCGCCGGCGCCGCCGCGACGCTCAAGTACGAATACTGGAAGCTGATGCGGGAAGACTGAGCGCAGCCCCGAATCAACTTCGATTGACAGAAAAACAAGGCTCCGCCTATAATCCGCGCTCGCGTTTTTTCTCTGGCGATGGGTCGTTAGCTCAGTTGGTAGAGCAGCGGACTTTTAATCCGTTGGTCGCAGGTTCGAATCCCGCACGGCCTACCATCCCTTCTAGAAGTCTCTCTGCATTCTTCCAGTTAGTTGCAACTACGCGGGGCGTTAGCTCAGTTGGTAGAGCAGCGGACTCTTAATCCGTAGGTCGAGTGTTCGAGTCACTCAGGACCCACCAAACAAAGCCGCAAGGCAGAAAAAGCCGAAGCTACATCGTAGTTTCGGCTTTTTGCTTTGGCGCACGCAAAATCCCTTTCTGCGCCCCCAACATCCACCCTGGCAATGAACCCACAAGCCGACACGCTCTGGACTGGCCCCAAATGGGCACTGGCTGCTCTCCTCGCCATTCTGGGCATGCTGGGGCCCTTCTCCATTGACACCTATATTCCCGCGTTTTCAGGCATTGCTACGGCACTGGGGGCCACCCCCATCCAGATGCAGCAAACGCTGTCAGCCTACCTGTTCGGCTTCGCCTTCATGAATCTGTTCCATGGCGCGCTGGCAGACAGCTTCGGACGCAGGCCGGTGGTGCTATGGGGCATTGCACTGTTCACTCTGGCGTCCGCCGGATGCGCACTGTCGCAAAACATTGGACAGCTGGTTTTTTTCCGCGCAGTGCAAGGGCTGTCTACAGGGGCGGGCATCGTGGTGTCTCGCGCCGTTATCCGCGACATGTTCCCACCCGCACAAGCCCAGCAGGTGATGAGCCAGGTCACCATCTACTTTGGAGTGGCCCCCGCCATCGCACCCATTGTGGGCGGCTGGCTGTTTATGCACACGGGTTGGCAAAGCATTTTCTGGTTCCTGACCCTGGTGGGGGCCACCC
Organism: Pseudomonadota bacterium; assembly: GCA_030917225.1. Taxonomy (GTDB): domain Bacteria; phylum Pseudomonadota; class Gammaproteobacteria; order Burkholderiales; family Rhodocyclaceae; genus Proximibacter. Next base: position 443 of record JAUPVD010000447.1, on the reverse strand, counting down.
TGTGGATCACCAACTTCAGGCTGCTGCCCGAAACGCTGGCCCACCAACACCGCCAGCCGTTCAATGTGCAGCACCTGATGCGGGGGTATTGGGCATTGGGTGCCAGCCCCAAGTTTGTGCTGCTGGCCTTTGCCAGCGGCATTCCGTTCAACGGCATGTTTTTGTATGTGCTGAGTGCGCCCGAGTTTCTGGGCGAACACCTGGGGTTGCAGCCCCAGCAGTTTTTCTGGTTTTTTGTGCTCACCATCAGCGGCATCATGGGCGGCGCGTTTGTCAGCGGCCGGGTGGCCGGCAAGATTGCGCCCAAGCGCCAGATCCGCAACGGCTTTCTCATCATGCTCGCCATCGGGGTGATCAACCTTGTTGCCAACCTGCTGTTCAAGGCGCATGTGAGCTGGGCGCTGTTCCCCATCGCCATTTTTGCTTTCGGCTGGGCGCTCATG
>JAUPVD010000446.1 GCA_030917225.1 Pseudomonadota bacterium | reverse complement strand
AGCTCGACCAGGAAACGGCCATGATCCTCGTCGAGGAAATGGGCCACAAGGCGTTTGCCGCCAAGCTGGACGATCCGGATGCGTTCCTCGAAGAGGAAAACGCGGCGGAAGCTGGCGAATCGCTGCCCCGTCCCCCGGTCGTCACCGTCATGGGCCACGTGGACCACGGCAAGACCTCGCTGCTGGACTACATCCGCACCACCCGTGTGGCGGCGGGCGAAGCCGGCGGCATCACGCAGCACATCGGTGCCTACCATGTGGAAACCGAGCGCGGCGTGATCACCTTCCTCGACACCCCGGGTCACGAAGCCTTCACGGCCATGCGTGCGCGTGGTGCCAAGGCCACCGACATCGTCATCCTGGTGGTTGCTGCCGACGATGGCGTCATGCCGCAGACCAAGGAAGCCATCCACCACGCCAAGGCGGCCGGTGTGCCGATCGTTGTCGCCGTGACCAAGATCGACAAGCCGGAAGCCAACGCCGAACGCGTCAAGCAGGAACTGGTGGCCGAGCAGGTGGTACCGGAAGAATACGGTGGCGATTCGCCTTTCGTCGGCGTTTCGGCCAAGACCGGCCAGGGCATCGACGATCTGCTGGAGCAGGTGCTGCTGCAGGCGGAAGTGCTTGAACTCAAGGCGGCCAAGGATTCGCCGGCCAAGGGCCTGATCATCGAAGCACGCCTCGACAAGGGCCGCGGCCCGGTGGCGACGATGCTGGTACAGAGCGGTACCTTGCGTCAGGGCGACATGCTGCTGGCTGGCCAGATGTTCGGCAAGATCCGCGCGATGCTCGACGAAAACGGCAAGCCGGTGAAGGAAGCCGGCCCGTCGATTCCGGTCGAGATCCAGGGTCTGTCCGACGTGCCTTCCGCTGGTGAAGACGCCGTGGTGTTGGGCGACGAGAAGTAGGCGCGGGAAATCGCACTGTTCCGTCAGGGCAAGTTCCGCGACGTCAAGCTGGCCAAGCAGCAGGCCGCCAAGCTCGAGAACATCTTCGAACAGATGACCGAGGGCGAAGTGAAGACCCTGCCGCTGATCGTCAAGGCCGACGTTCAGGGCTCTCAGGAAGCACTGGTGCAGTCGCTGCAGAAGTTGTCGACCAGCGAGGTCAAGGTCAACATCATTCACGGTGCCGTCGGCGGCATTACCGAATCCGACATCAACCTGGCGCAGGCCTCCAAGGCTGTGGTCATCGGCTTCAACACGCGTGCCGATGCCGGCGCGCGCAAGGCGGCCGAGAGCTTCGGCGTCGATATCCGCTACTACAACATCATTTACGATGCTGTCGATGAGGTTAAGGCGGCGCTGTCGGGCATGCTGTCGCCGGAGAAGAAGGAAGAGATCATCGGTACGGTGGAAATCCGTCAGGTCTTCCGTGCTTCGAAGATCGGCACCATTGCCGGTTGCTACGTGCTCGATGGCGTGGTCAAGCGCAACGCGCGTGCCCGCCTGCTGCGTGGCAACGTCGTCAAGTGGGACGGCGAGCTCGATTCGCTCAAGCGCTTCAAGGACGACGTCAAGGAGGTCAAGGCCAACTTCGAGTGCGGTCTGTCGCTGAAGAACTTCAATGAAATTGAAGAAGGCGATCAGCTCGAAGTCTACGAGATCACGGAAATCGCCCGGACGCTGTAATTGCCAAACAACAAGAGCTTTTCCCGCAAGGACCGGGTCAACGAACAAATCCGCCGCGAACTGGCGGAGTTGATCCGTAGCGAGTTGAAGGACCCGCGCGTGGGCATGGTCAGCATCACCGAAGTCGAGGTGACGCCGGACTATGCACACGCTCGTGTCTATTTCAGCTCGCTGGCGGGGCCGGACAAGATCGCCGAAGTCGAGCAGGGGCTGAAAAAGGCTGCGAGCTTCCTGCGTCGCGAACTGTTCCGGCGCATCCGTATCCACACCACGCCCGAACTGCATTTCATCCACGATATGTCGCTTGAGCGTGGCGCTGACATGTCGAAACTGATCGACGAAGCCTCCCGCCTTTCCGACGCCACACCCGAGGAATGAACCAGGTCGCCAAGCGCCGCTGGCGGCGTGTTGACGGCGTTCTGCTCCTCGACAAACCCACCGGCATGAGTTCCAACGACGCGCTGCAAAAGGCGCGTCGCCTGTTTTCGGCCGAAAAGGGTGGCCATACCGGTACGCTGGACCCCATGGCCACCGGCCTCCTGCCGCTGTGCTTCGGCGAGGCCACCAAGTTCTCCGCCGATCTGCTCAATGCCGACAAGACCTACGAGGCCGAGCTTCGCCTCGGCATCACCACGCGCACCGGCGATGCCGAGGGCGAGGTGATCGAGGAGCGCCCGGTCGCTGTCGATGAAGCCGCCTTTGCCGCCGTACTGCCGGCTTTCCGTGGTGAACAGCAGCAGGTACCGCCGATGTACTCGGCGCTGAAGCGGGACGGCAAGCCGCTCTACGAACTCGCGCGGCAAGGCATCGAAGTCGAACGCGCACCGCGGACGATCACCATCCACGTCCTCGAACTGCTCTCGTTCGCCGCACCCGTCGCCCGTATCCGCGTCCGCTGCAGCAAGGGCACCTACATCCGCACGCTGGCCGAAGACATCGGCAAGGCGCTCGGCTGCGGCGCCCACCTTGCCGCGCTGCGCCGCACCGTCGTTGCCGACCTGCAACTGCCGCGCGCGCTGACGTTGGCGGAGATCGAAGCCTGCCGGGAAAGCGAGCGCGACGCGCTGCTGCAGCCCGTGGATGCGCTGCTGCGGGGATTGCCCGCGGTCGTGCTGGATGAAGCGGGGCAGATGCGCTTCGGCAACGGCAATCCCGTTCCCTGTCCGCAACCCGGGCTGCTCGGCCCCTGCCGGGTATACGTCGCGCAGACCCTGCTCGGCCTTGGCCGTGCCGACGCGGACGGCAAGCTGCACCCGCAGCGACTCGTCGCCCGCATC
>JAUPVD010000445.1 GCA_030917225.1 Pseudomonadota bacterium | reverse complement strand
TGAGGAACAAGGAGAGCTTGCCCCGCTCGATCGCGTAACCGGCATACTTGCCCGAGTAGGTTGAAAATCCCGTCAATTCGATGCCTTTCACCTCGGCATCGAGATCCAGATAACTTTTCGCGGCAAACGGATTCAGCTTGGCCGAAATATTGAGCGGCGCCAGGTTGTCATAGCTTCCCCGCAACTCCATATCAGCCGTCGACCCCGCGGTGGACGACAGCCCGGTAACGCGGCCGCCAATTTTGGTCAGATTGGCCGAGTAGTTGGGCTTGATGAAATTGTCGGAAAAGTTGATGTTGCCGCCCTGCAGGGTGACCTTGCCGATCTTCACCGGGATCACCTCCTTGGCCGGCTTGTCGGCGACAGGCGCGACGGCCTTGCCATCACCTGCCGACGCCACCGACGCTACCGCCTCGACCGGCGCTGTCGCGCCTACCGCATCTGCAGCAGACGCCCCTTCCGCCGGCTTTTCGACTTTGGCCGACTCGTCACCCTTGACGATATTCATCAGGTTCAGCTTGCCTTCCGGACTGACGATCACCCGCGCATAGAAATCGGAAAGCGCCACCTCGCCGACAGCAACGGAGAGCGGCGCGGTCTGCACGTCGATGCCGCCGAAATAGAAGGACTTCCACTTCAGGAAATCGGCCGAGTTCGCCTTGTCGACAGAATGGAAGTTGCCGAGGGTCAAGTCACCCTTGTAACCGGCCGACACGCCCTCCTTGGCCTTGGCAACGCTGACCGCCCCCTTGGCAGCCACCTGCCCGCGCGTCACCGTGATGTTGAGAAATTCACTGAAATAGGGCTGGAAAGGCAGCAACTCGATCCCGCGCATGTCGAGGCGCAACTCGCCCTGTGGCAGCATCGGTTTGAGATTGCCCTCCACATCCAGCTCGCCCTTCTTGTTGATGCGCAGCTTGGCCGACAGCTTGGCCTCGGTGTCCGGTAACGTCGAAATGTTCTCGGCTTCGAGCGAAGTCAGTTCCAGCGTCTGCGTTGCCGTCGGGGAAAACTTGCGATCCTCGAACTGGTACTGCTGGTCCTGCAATTTCAGGCGGGCGATGCTGACCTGCCAGGGCTCTTCCTTTTCCTTGCGCGCGGCCTGGGCAACCCTCAAGGCCGGGGACTTGAACCACTGAATGCTGCCATCCTTGCCCCGGGTCAGTTTTGCCCGTACCCCCTGACTGGAAAACTCGCCGATGCTGACCGTGTGTTTGTTCAAGTCCAGCCGGCCCTCGCTGACCTTCACCTGCTCGACAGCCAGGCGTTCGCCGGCATCGACCTGCCAGCCGACAGCGAACTCAAGCGGTTTTGCACCGCTGCTGTCATAGTTGCTGGCGTCGACCTGGAAATTTTTGATCGCCCCTTTCTGCTCGACGGCGGTCGACTGATCCTGAATGCTGATTACCCCATCCTTCACGGCAATCGAAGCAACGGTCAGCAGCAATGGCGACGCCTTTTTTTCCGCGACCGGCTCGGGTGCCTTCTCGGCTGTAGCCGGCACCAGGGCGAGCCAGTTCAGCACACCCTGTTTGCTGATCCGCACATCGACCTCGGGCGATTCGACCAGGACGCTCTCCACACCAACGCCCAGCTTGAGCAGATCCACTTCGCGCAGCACCACCTCGAGGCGCTTCATGCCGAGCAGCGGCAGGCCACCGGTCTCCTCGACCTTGAGTTCCTTGACCTCCACCTTGCCGGCAAGCGAAAGCGTCGACGGCTGCTTCTTGGTCTGCACGAAGCGCAAGCGCAGATCGCCATCCACGGCACCGGACAACACCTTGATCGGCAGATCGACCGGCGAATAGGCAAGGTAGCGGCCGAGTTGAAGATTATCGAGATTGAGCGTCAGCTCGCTTTCCTGCGAATCGCCGAATGGCCGGCTCTTGCCGGCAAGCTCCAGCGGTGCGCCGTTGATGCTGGCCGAAAAATGCGGTTCGACGTAGGTGTCCGAGTAGTAGGACAGCGTCGACAGGAAAGGCACCTGCAAGGTGATGTCGGTCACCGCATGCTTCACACCCTCGGGCCGGTCGTCGAACTCGACCTTGCCGCCCTTGATCTGGATGTTGCTGACCGAAAAACGGGGAAGCGGATCGTTGCTCGGCGGCTTGGCCATCTGTTCGTCGATCAGATCCGAAATGTTGTAGCGATTGTCTGCCTGGCGAACCAGGCGGACACGCGGCCCGGTCAGCTCGATCTCCTTGACCACCACGCCAGCCACGGCCAGCGATGCAAGCTCGGCATTTACCCGCAGGGAATCGAAACCGAACAGCTCTTCCCCCGCCTTGCCTTCTGCCCGCTCGCGCACCGACACACCGTTTAGCGTTGCCGTCAGGGTATAGGGGTTGATGCTGATCGATTCGATTGAAACATCGCGATGCAACGCCTCCCCGAGCTTGGAAAGAAGCACCGACTTCAGCAGCGGTGGGACAGCAAAAAAGCCGAGAACGCCGACGATCGCCATGAAGATGGCGAAACGCTTGCCCCATAAGCGTGTGCGGGGGTGGTGGGCAACAGCACGAGCGGTAGCGGCGGGGTCGATTTTGGAGAACATGGCGAGCATCTCGTAGAGTGGCTTTTCTGGAATTTACCATGCTCTCGGCAAGATTGCCGCCGCACCTGCGATTCACGCTAAAATGCCCCCCAAACAACCCTCCCGCCACCCTGGGCGCACAATGAAGACGCTTGTTGTCGAAGATTCACGAACCAATCTGAAAGTTGTCTGCCACTACCTGGAGCGCATGGGTATCACCCCCATTCCTGCAGAGAACGGTACCAAGGCCATCGATCTGTTCATCTCCGAACGCCCGGACATGGTGTTGCTCGACATCATCCTGCCGGACATCGACGGTTTCGAGGTCGCGCGCAGCCTGCGCCAGCTGGAACAGCCAGGCGACTGGACGCCTATCCTCTTCCTGACCTCGATGACCAAGGACGAGGATCTCGAAAAGGGAATCGCGGCGGGTGGTGACGACTACATTCACAAACCGGTCAGCGACGTCGTTCTGGGCGCCAAGATTCGCGCCATGCAGCGCATCATCCAGATGCGCTATTCGCTGCTGGTACTGACCCGCAAGCTCGATACCGCCAACCAGGAACTCAAGCGCCTGACCTCGCTCGACGGGCTGACCGGGATCGCCAACCGCCGTCATTTCGACGAAACGCTCGGCCGCGAATGGCGCCGCTCAATGCGCCAGGGCGCGGAATTCTCGATCCTGATGTGTGACGTCGACCTGTTCAAGGCCTACAACGACACGCTCGGCCATCAGGCCGGTGATGAGTGCCTGCGTCAGGTCGCGCAGAGCCTGGCCGAGGCCATGGACCGAGGTGGCGACCTCGTCGCGCGCTACGGCGGCGAGGAATTCGCCGTCATCCTGCCCGAAACATCGCTGGCCGGCGGCATGATCGTAGCCGAGCGCATGCGACAGGCAGTTGAAGCCTTGAATATCGACCACCCGACCTCGGCAAACGGCAAGGTCACGATCAGTATCGGACTCGCCTCCGGCATTGCGATGCCGGAAACCGACCCCGCCAAACTGGTCAAGACTGCCGACCGGGCCCTGTATCACGCAAAACACGAAGGCCGCAATCGCATTCATGCGATCACCTCCTCCGACAGCAACGAAGAATGAGCCGCTGATCATGCCCAGATACCAGCCAAAGATCCTGATCGTCGATGACAACGACTTGATGCGCACGCTGCTGCGCGGCATGTTGCGCGGCGAGGAGTACCACGTCGTCGGCGAGGCGCGTAACGGGCTGCAAGGGGTCGAAGCCGTGCAGAAACTGACCCCGGATATCGTCTGTCTCGACGTGATGATGCCGGAAATGGATGGACTCGAAGCCCTGCAGGTCATGAAGCAGGCCAAGCCCGACCTGGTCGTGGTGATGATCACCGGCAACCCCAGTGTCGAGAACGTACAGGAATCGATTCAGGGGGGGGCGGCCGGGTTCATCGTCAAGCCGTTCAATACCGCCAAGGTACTCGACACGCTAAGCCGCGCCTGGAGCACTGCTGTGGCTGCCAAGGCAGCAGCCGATCAACTTCCGCCCGCTGCCGCTGCAGAATAGAAACCCCGCGTCGGGGCTACGCATGCCAGTCAGAACTCGTTGCGCCACGCACGGAGAGCAGCGAACACCGAAACAGGATCTTCCCCTGCACACCCGTGCCGTTTTGCCGCCGCAATTGCCGCTGGTTCACGGCAACGCAGGAAGGGATTGGTCGCTTTTTCCAGCACCAGCGTCGATGGCACAGTCGATTCGCCGCGCGCGCGCAGCACTGCAGCTTCCCTGATCCGCTGCTGAATCGCCGGATTGCCCGGCTCCGCCGCTGCGGCAAAGCGCAGGTTCATCTCCGTGTATTCGTGGGCACAATACACTTCGGTCGTCTCCGGCAAGATGGCCAGCGATTGCAGCGAAGCGGACATCTGTTCCGGCGAGCCTTCGAACAACCTGCCGCAGCCGGCACCGAAGAGCGTATCGCCACAAAACAACCTGTTCCCGCAAACGTAGGCGAGATGTCCGAGCGTATGGCCGGGCACCGCCAGGACCTGAAATTCGCCCGCTTCGGCAGCTGCACCGAATGCACCAAATGGCCGAATGCGTTCGCCACCGTAAAGTGGCGTCGTGAGGCCTGTGATAGACTCGGCACCCGGTCCGAACACCTCGACTGAATGGTCTTCGAGGAGCTTTGCCACCCCACCCTGATGATCGGCGTGATGGTGCGTGATCAGGATCGCGGCCAGCTGCAATCCCTCGCGTGCAAGCACTGCCTGCACCGGGCCGGCATCTCCCGGATCGACCACTGCGGCAAGTCGGCCGTGACGCAGCAACCAGATATAGTTGTCGCGAAACGCCGGGATGGAGATGACGTCAAAGGACTCTGTCTTCATAATTCCAATGCTGAACGGGCGATGATGATCATCGCCGTATTGTCGGAGAAGTTCGCGCAATGTCAATTCCCGGGCTGGAAGACTGGCTCGTTTCACCGCTGGGCCGCTATGTGCTCGACTGGGAATGCACGCGCATCGACGCCGTGGTGGCCGACATCTTCGGCTACAACGCGCTGCAACTCGGCCTGCCGCAACTCGACCTGCTCGCCGGGAACCGCATTCCATTCCGCCAGAAAGCCGGGGAAGGCAGCATTGCCGGGGCGGTCGATGCCAGTTGCGACCTGCGCTATCTGCCCTTTGCCGCCAACAGTATCGACCTCGTCGTATTGCCGCATGTGCTGGAGTTCTACGATGACCCGCATCAGATTCTGCGGGAAGTCGAGCGCGTGCTGATCCCCGAAGGCCAGGTGGTCATTACCGGTTTCAACCCTTTGTCACTGTTCGGCTTGCGGCGCTATCTGCCGGCTTGTTCGCGAGATTTTCCGTGGCAGGGGCAATACCTGACGGCCACACGCACCAAGGACTGGCTGCAACTGCTTGGCTTCGAGGTCGACCGGGCCAGTTTTGGTTGCCACGCCCCACCCTGCCGCACGCGCAAATGGCTGCACCGCTGGCAGTGGATGGATGCTGCCGGAGAACAGGCCTGGCGGGTCGCCGGCGGGGTTTATCTGATCCGCGCGGTCAAGCGCGTACACAGCATGCGGCTGATCGTGCCGGGCTGGCGGGAACGCAATGCCCGCAGCAAGGCACTATCGCCCATCGCACAAAAGGAGAGCCCGCATGGGCAATGAAGAAATCAGCGAAGTCATTGAAATCTGGGCTGACGGCGGTTGTCGCGGCAACCCGGGCCCGGGCGGCTGGGGCGTGCTGCTGCGCGCCGGTGAGCGGGAAAAGGAGTTGTGGGGCGGTGAGCCGGCCACCACCAACAACCGCATGGAACTGACAGCCGTCATCCGCGCCCTGGAAGCGATGAAACGGCCGGTGCGCGCGCGTATCCATACCGACTCGCAGTATGTCCAGAAGGGCATCAGCGAGTGGATCCACGGCTGGAAACGCAACGGCTGGAAAACCTCGGACAAGAAACCGGTAAAGAACGCCGATCTCTGGCAGCAGCTCGACGGGCTGGCTGCGCAACACCGGCTCGAATGGCTCTGGGTCAAGGGCCATGCCGGCGACCCCGGCAACGAGCGCGCCGATTCGCTGGCCAACCGCGGCATCGACGAAATCCAGGCCGGCGGAAACTGATCTACCGGAACTGATTTACCTCAACGCGTCACCCCTGCTGGTGGCGCAGAATGGCAAACCATGCGACAGATATTCCTCGACACTGAAACCACCGGTCTTGAAGCCAGGCTCGGGCACCGCATCATCGAACTGGCCTGCGTCGAGATGGTGAATCGTCGCCTGACCCGTCGGCACCTGCACTACTACGTCAACCCCGATCGCGATATCGACGAGGGGGCACTGGCTGTGCACGGCATCAGTCGCGAATTTCTCGCCGACAAGCCGCGCTTCGGCGAAGTGGCCAACGAGTTCCTCGACTTCATCCGTGGTGCCGAATTGGTCATCCACAACGCAGCCTTCGACGTCGGCTTCCTCGATAGCGAGCTGAACATGCTCGGGCTGGCCACGGTATCTACCGTCTGCGCCAACATCCGCGACACCCTCAAGCTGGCACGCGAGCTGCATCCGGGCAAGAAAAATAACCTGAACGCGCTGTGCGAACGCTATGGCGTGAACAACTCGCATCGCACGCTGCACGGCGCCCTGCTCGATGCGGAAATTCTGGCCGACGTCTATGTGGCAATGACGCGCGGGCAGGAAAGCCTGATGATGGATCTGGCGCCGCAGCCGTCGGCACAGTTGCAGGTGACCACCGACGGCACGCGCAAGCCCAGCCCCGTGCTGCGTGCCAGCGAAGCCGAACTGGCCGAGCATGCACGCGTGCTGGCCGGCATCCAGAAGGAAAGCAAGGGGAAATGCCTCTG
>JAUPVD010000444.1 GCA_030917225.1 Pseudomonadota bacterium | reverse complement strand
GATTGCCCCGGCGCATTACGGCTACAAGTCGGTGAAGCACCTGTCGCGTATCGAGATTTGTACTGACGAGTCGAGGTTTCGCCCGGCGGCGTTCCGCTTCATGGATCATCCGCGCGCGCGGGTCGCCCACGAGGAACGGGGCCGCGGGCTGCCGGGATGGTTGCTGCGTCATCTATATCGGCCGCTGATAGCACCGACGGCACGTTACTTTTCACGAGCAATGGAGGCTCACCGGAATGCATAAACCCAACGATCCCGACTTTGCCGCTCGTGTGCGGGCAAGTTTCCACAACCAGCCGGCGATGGCGCTGATCGGCGCCAGCATGCCGGTGATCGAGCCTGGTTATACCGAGATTCACCTGCCGTGCCGGCCGGAAGTGACACAGCAGCATGGCTATGTCCACGGCGGGGTGGTCGGCATGATCGCCGATTCGGCCGCCGGCTACGCCGCGAACACGCTGACCTCGGCCGACACCGGCGTGCTGACGGTGGAGTACAAGATGAACCTGCTGGCCCCTGCCGATGGGCAGTTGCTGATTGCCGAGGGATCGGTGGTGCGCTACGGGCGGACGCTGATCGTGACCAAGGCCGAGGTCTTCGCCGTCAAGGACGGCAAGAAGACCTTGTGCGCGCTGATGCAGCAGACCATCATGGCGCTGCACGGGAAGAAGGAAAAAGCTGCTTGAACCACGGCGTGCACAGCGAACACGGCGAGAAACCATGAAATTCCAAATCATTTCGTCGTCTTTTTGCTGTGTTCGCCGTGTGCGCTGTGGTTAATTGAAAATCCAAAAAGGAGTGAGACAAATGGAAATCCCGAGCCTCGATTTTGCCCTGGGCGAAGACATCAACATGCTGCGCGAAATGCTGCAGCGCTTCGCCGCCGAAGAAATCGCCCCGCGTGCTGCCGACATCGACCGCGACAACGTCTTTCCAGCCGACCTGTGGAAGAAGTTCGGTGACCTTGGTCTGCTCGGCATGACGGCGCCGGAAGAATACGGCGGCAGCAATATGGGTTACCTGGCGCACATCATCGCCATGGAAGAGATTTCGCGCGCTTCGGCTTCGGTCGGCCTGTCCTACGGCGCCCACTCCAACCTGTGCGTGAACCAGATCCGCCGTGCCGGCAACGACGCGCAGCGGGCCAAGTACCTGCCGAAGCTGATCTCCGGCGAACACGTCGGCGCGCTGGCCATGTCCGAGCCGAACGCCGGTTCCGACGTCGTCTCGATGAAGCTGAAAGCCGAGAAGAAGGGCGACCGCTACGTGCTGAATGGCAGCAAGATGTGGATCACCAACGGCGGCGATGCCGATACGCTGGTGGTCTATGCCAAGACCGACATCAACGCTGGTGCCAAGGGGATGACCGCCTTCATCGTTGAAAAAGGCTTTGCGGGATTCACCCACGGCTCGCACCTCGACAAGCTCGGCATGCGCGGCTCGAACACCTACCCGCTGTTCTTCGACGACTGCGAAGTGCCGGAAGAGAACGTGCTCGGCGGCGTCGGCAACGGCACCAAGGTGCTGATGTCCGGCCTCGACTACGAGCGTGCCGTGCTCTCCGGTGGCCCGCTCGGCATCATGGCTGCCTGCATGGACGTCGTCGTGCCCTTCCTGCATGAGCGCAAGCAGTTCGGCCAGGCCATCGGTGAATTCCAGCTGATGCAGGGCAAGGTCGCCGACATGTATTCGACCTGGCAGGCGACCAAGGCCTATGTCTATGCCGTCGGCCAGGCCTGCGACCGCACCGACCATGCACGTACCCTGCGCAAGGACGCTGCCGGCGCCATCCTCTATTCCGCCGAGAAGGCAACGTGGATGGCCGGTGAGGCGATCCAGACGCTGGGTGGCGTCGGCTATACCAACGAATACCCGACCGGCCGCCTGTGGCGCGATGCCAAGCTCTACGAGATCGGCGCCGGCACTTCGGAGATTCGCCGCATGCTGATCGGCCGTGAGCTGTTTGCCGAGACGGCGTGAGCAGCATTGGGGGACCGTTTGCGTGACATGTGGTTTATCTACCCAGCGGCCGATATCCGTCATTCCGGCCCTTCGACAAGCTCAGGGCAGGCCGGGCTATGCCCGCCGGAATCCAGATCGGCCGCCATCGGGCGCTACTGCGTCGTTGCTGGACCCCGGCCTTCGCCGGGGTGACGGCATCTTTTAAGTAATCGGCAATCGACATGACCCTAAAACTGCGCATCATTACCGACAGCAGCGACCCTGCGATCGAACCGGTACATCAGTTCTTCCGCAACTATGCGGCGTGGCTCGGCGTCGACCTTTCCTTCCAGGGGTTTGCCGAAGAGATGGCCGCATTGCCTGGCTGCTATGCACCGCCGCAAGGCCGTCTGTGGTCTGCCGAGCTCGATGGCAAACCGGTCGGCTGCGTCGGCATCCGGCCATTCTCGGAAGGTACGTGCGAAATGAAGCGGCTCTATGTCGAGCCCGATGCGCGGGGCCACGGCGCCGGCCATGCGCTGGCGCTAGCCGGTATCCGGGCGGCGAAGGAACTCGGCTACAAGCGCATCCTGCTCGACACAATGCCGGCCATGCGCATGGCAGTGAAGTTGTACCGCGAGCTCGGTTTCAAGGAGGCGCCGGCCTACTACAACACGCCGATCGAAGGCACCATCTTCCTCGCGCTCGACCTGGAGAACTGGTCCGAGGACGAGGTGCGCAACGAAAACCTGTCGCACCTGTTCGACTTCAACCGCGCCTGGGCCAAGCAGATGCAGGAAGTCGACCCGACCTACTTCGGCAAGCTGTCGCAAATACAAACGCCGGCCTTCCTGTGGATCGGCTGCTCCGATTCGCGCGTGCCGGCCAACCAGATTGTCGGCCTGATGCCGGGCGAAGTTTTCGTCCATCGCAACGTCGCCAACCAGGTGGTGCATACCGACCTCAACTGCCTGTCGGTGATCCAGTTCGCCGTCGAGGCGCTCAAGGTCCAGCACATCATGGTCGTCGGCCACTACGGTTGCGGCGGCGTCAAGGCAGCATTGGAAAAGTCGCGCGTCGGTCTGGTTGATATCTGGCTGCGCCACGTGCGCGATGTCCACGACAAGCATGTCGCCGCCGTCGACGCCTTGCCAGAAGCGCAGCGTCATGACCG
>JAUPVD010000037.1 GCA_030917225.1 Pseudomonadota bacterium | reverse complement strand
TTTGATGGGTGAACCGCTGAACACCTTGCGGAACGTCGCATCATCCAGCGCCAGCAGCTCGGCCAGCCTTGGCGCGGTCAATTCTGCGCGGGGTAGGAAGGCGCGGTTAGCTTGGGCGGCGGCGGCAAAGCTGTTCCACGGGCAAGCGGCAAGGCAATCGTCGCAGCCGTAGATGCGGTTGCCCATCAGCGGTCGCAATTCTTCGGGGATGGCGCCATCGAGCTCGATGGTCAGGTAGGAAATGCAACGCCGGGCGTCGACTTCGTAGGGAGCGACGATGGCCTGTGTCGGGCAGGCGTCGATACAGGCCGTGCAGGTGCCGCAATGCGCGTCAATAGGGGCGTCCGGAGGCAGCGGCAGGCTGGTGTAGAGCTCACCGAGGAAGTGCCAGGAGCCGCCGCGCGTCAGCGAAAGCGTATGCTTGCCGCGCCAAGCCGTGCCTGCCTGCCGTGCAAACTCCACTTCCATTACGGGGGCAGAATCGGAGAAGGCGCGGTAGCTGAACGTGCCGATCTCCTGCTGCATGCGGTCGGCCAGCTTCTGCAGGCGGTTGCGGATGGTCTTGTGGTAGTCGCGGCCGAGTGCATAGCGGGAAACGTAGGCCAGCGTGCCGTCGGCAAGAACGGCTTCGGCCTCGGTGGCCTGCGGCCAGTAGGGAAGGCGGGCGGAAATGATGCTCATTGTGCCCGGCTGCAGGGCCGCAGGGTCGGCGCGCAGGGGGGCGTGTTTGGCCATATAATCCATCTCCCCGTGACGACCGAGCGCCAGCCAGCGCATCAGTCCCGGGGTGGCCTCGGTGGTATCGGGGCGAGCAAAGCCGACTTCGGCAAAACCCAATTCCTGCCCCCATACCCTGATTTTTTCGGTGAGCCCCCGCCAGTCGGGAGTCGGGTCGATGGGATCGATGGAGTCATTTCCTTGCATAGCCAAGAGCCTAGCATGAGTGAACAGACGAGCTGTTTTTTGGCGGATGAGGCTGCGACGGCGCTGCTTGGCCGTCGGCTGGCTGTCAGCCTGCGGCCGGGCATGGTCGTTTACCTTGTCGGCGACCTTGGTGCGGGCAAGACGACACTGGTGCGTGCCCTGTTGCGTGCGCTTGGCCACGAGGGGCCGGTGAAGAGTCCGACCTATACGCTGGTTGAAGTTTACGTTGTTTCGAGCTTATACTGGTATCACTTTGATTTTTATCGTTTCAACCATCCGGAAGAGTTTGTTGATGCTGGCTTGGGCGAGTATTTCCGCAACGACTCGATCTGTCTGGTCGAATGGCCGGACAAGGCGGCTGGCTTTGTGCCCGCCGCAGACCTCGTCGTTACCCTTGATTTTGCGGAAGAAGGCCGTCGCATCACGCTCTCAGCGGGATCTCCGGAGGGTGGGCAATGTCTGAAAACCTTCCTGACCACACACGACGCAAGCTCCTCCGCTTTGCCGGCGGCGCCTCCCTTGTCCTCCTCGTAACGCCACTGGCGCAGGCTGCGCGCGCCGGCGGCCCGAGCGTTCTGGCGGTTCGCGTCTGGCCGGCGGCCGACTACACCCGGGTGACGCTGGAAAGCGATGCGGCGGTGAAATTCTCGCAGTTCACCGTGAAGAATCCGGAGCGCCTCGTGGTTGACCTCGAAGGCGTTGAGCTCAACGGCGTGCTCGATGGCCTTTCCGGCAAGATCGCCAACGACGACCCGTACATCAAGCTGCTGCGTGCCGGGCGATTCAAGCCGGGCGTCGTGCGTCTGGTCATGGAACTGAAGACCGAGGTGGCGCCGCAGGTGTTCGTGCTGGCCCCGGTGGGTGAGTATGGCCATCGGCTGGTGCTCGATGTCTATCCGGCCAATGCGCCCGATCCATTGCTGGCACTTATCGACAAAAAGGAACTGCAGCCGCTGCCGCTGGATGAGAAGCCGCAGACGCCGGCAGAGACGCAGCAGGCCGTTGCCGAGCAGAAGCGCTCGGGCAAGCCGGTGGTCGATCGCCTGGTGACGATTACCCTGGACCCCGGCCACGGTGGCGAAGACCCCGGTGCCGTCGGGCGTGGGGGAAGTCACGAAAAGAATGTGACGCTGGCGGTGGCGCGTCGCCTCAAGGCCAAGATCGACAGCGAGCCGAATATGCGTGCCGTGCTGACACGCGACTCCGATTTCTTCGTGCCCTTGCACATGCGGGTGCAGAAGGCGCGGCGCGTGCAATCCGATTTGTTTGTGTCCATCCACGCCGATGCGTTCATCAAGCCGGACGCGCGCGGGGCCTCGGTGTTCGTGCTTTCGGAGAATGGCGCTTCCAGTTCTGCGGCGCGCTGGCTGGCGAACAAGGAAAACTCGGCTGACCTGATCGGCGGCGTCAATTTTGGTGTCAAGGACCCGATGCTGGCGCGCACCTTACTCGACCTGTCGCAGACGGCGACGATCAACGACAGCCTGAAGCTGGGCAAGGCCGTGCTCGGTGAGCTCGGCAGCGTCGGCAACCTGCACAAGCCCCATGTTGAACAGGCCGGATTTGCCGTGCTCAAGGCGCCCGATATCCCGTCCATTCTTGTCGAAACGGCCTTCATCTCCAATCCGGAGGAAGAGCGCCGGCTCAATGACGAGGCCTATCAGGACAAGATCGCCGAAGCGGTGCTGTCCGGTATTCGCAAGTATTTCAAGCTGAATCCGCCGCTCGCCAAATCGAAACTGGCACGGCTCGACTGAACTTGCCCCGTCATTGGTTTTTGCCGGAATGACGAGTGGGCGGATGCCCTGGCAG
>JAUPVD010000443.1 GCA_030917225.1 Pseudomonadota bacterium | reverse complement strand
TGGCTGCCGTGCTGTGCCCGCTGGCCTACCTGCTCGGGCAGACGGTGCCGGTGCTGACCAACCTGATGGTGCATGAGCGGGTTGGCGAGAAGAGCGGCTATGCGTTGTTCAATTCGACGCTGGGTTCCTTTCTCGGCTCGGTGACCCTGTCGCTGATCGTCATGCAGTGGCTGGGGGTTACTGCGGCGGTGGTCATGGTGGCCGGGCTGCTCTTTGCCGGCGCGCTGGTCCTGATGTGGCCGGCGCCGCGCGCCGTTGCCGTGCTCGGGCTGGGTGTCGTGGCCATCGTTGCGGCCAACCAGCGCCTGTGGGTGGTCGGCGAGACCGCTTACGCCACCTATGCGGTGCAGGAAGTGAAACTGGCCGAAACCATCAACCCGCGTGCCTTCAAGGTCAACAACTCGGTGTCGTCGCTGATCGACGAAAGCCAGCCGCCGCTCTATGCACGATATATCCGCTACATCCGGCGCGTGCTGCTCGACGAACTCGGTTTTCAGGGGCGCGACATCCTGGTGCTGGGCGCCGGCGGCTTCACGCTGTCGCACGATGAGCCACGCAACCGCTACACCTATGTCGATGTCGACCCCGAGATTCGCCAGTTGGCGGAAAAGCATTTCCTCAAGGGCCAGGCTAACGGTGAATTCATCGTCGACGATGCCCGCCACTTCGTGCGTGTCACCGAGCGGCAGTTCGATGCCGTGGTGGTCGATGTCTACACGGCGCGCAGTTCGATTCCGGCGCATCTGGTGACCCGCGAGTTCTGGCAGGCCGCGCGCCGCGTCATCAAGCCGGGCGGGGTGATGATCGCCAACCTGATCCTCGACGGCGAACTGGCCACGCCTTACGCCCGCAACCTGCTGGCCACCATCGAAAGCGTTTACGGGCGCTGCGGTGTCGATGTCCTGCACCGCGGCAAACCGGTCAGCAATGTGGAGGTGGTCTGCTTCATTCGCGATGTTTCCACCGCGGCCACGCTCTATTCCGACGAACGAAACAGGGCAGACACTGACGTGCTCCGCTCACAGTAGCCGAGAACACATGAAACCCTCCATCGAAACTATTGAATTCCACGGCACGCCGGCGCTTCGTCTCAACGGCCCGCGCGACACGAGTGCCGTTGTCAGCCTGCTGGGCGGCCAACTGCTTTCATGGATTGCGGCGGATGGCCGTGAGCGCTTGTTCCTGTCTGAAAAAGCCGTCTTCGATGGCAGCGCACCGATCCGTGGCGGCGTGCCTGTCTGCTTTCCACAGTTTGCCGCGCAGGGTGATCTGCCGAAGCACGGCCTGCTGCGCACCCGCCGCTGGGAAATCGCGGCACAACGCAGCGGTGACGACTACGCGCTGGTCACGCTGGCAGTGGGTGACGACGAGGCGTCGCGCGCGTTGTGGCCACATGCCTTCAGTGCTGATATCACGATCATGCTAGAAGCCGACCGGCTGGACATCGAGTTTGGCGTCGACAACCTCGGCGAGGCGGCATTCAGCTTTACCGGCGCGCTGCATACCTATCTGCGTGTCGTGCAGGTCGAGGATGTAGCCATCGAGGGCCTGTACGGCTTTAGCTATGTCGACAAGGTCGATGGCAGCGGGCCGAAGAAGGACACCGGTACGCAACTGCTGATCGAAGCCGAAACCGACCGCATCTATCAGAAGGCGTCGCGACCGTTGCTGCTGCAGGCCGCCAACCTGAGCCTCGGCATCCAGGCCGATGGTTTTCCCGATGTGGTCATCTGGAACCCCTGGGTCGAGCGCTGCGCGCAATTGGCCGACATGAAGCCGGACGACTGGCGGCGCATGCTGTGCATCGAGGCGGCGGCAACGCAGCCGGTCACCGTGGCTGCCGGCGAGTCATGGTCCGGGCGGCAGACGCTGGTGCCCTTGTAATAGAACAATCCGGGATCAAATCAAGGGCTTGCTGCCCTGCAGCAAAGGTATAATCGCGACCTTTCCGCCATTCGTACCCGCCGGGTACCCGCTCGCCGTGACCGCACTCGACAACGAAATTGCCCGCCGCCGCACCTTTGCCATCATTTCGCACCCGGACGCGGGTAAAACCACACTGACCGAAAAGCTGCTGTGGTTCGGCGGCGCCATCCAGGTTGCCGGCGAAGTCCGCGCACGCAAGGCCTCGCGCCATGCGACCTCCGACTGGATGGAGCTGGAAAAGCAGCGCGGCATCTCGGTGACCTCGTCGGTGATGCAGTTTCCCTACCGCGAGTGCATGGTGAACCTGCTCGACACGCCGGGCCACGAGGACTTCTCGGAAGACACCTACCGCACGCTGACCGCCGTCGACTCGGCGGTGATGGTGATCGACTCGGTCAACGGCGTCGAGGCGCAGACGATCAAGCTCCTGAACGTCTGCCGCATGCGCGATACGCCGATCCTGACCTTCATCAACAAGCTCGACCGCGAGGGCAAGGAGCCGATCGACCTGCTCGACGAAATCGAGTCGGTGCTCGGCATCCAGTGCGCGCCGATGACCTGGCCGATCGGCATGGGCAAGCGCTTCCGCGGCGTGTACCACCTCTACGACGACGCCATTGCCTTCTTTGACCCGCAGGCCGAGAAGGGCACCTCGGAAGTCATCAAGGGCCTCGACAACCCGCGTCTCGACGAATTGCTCGGTACCCAGGCCGAGGAGCTGCGCACCGACATCGAACTGGTGCGTGGCGCCTCGCACGCCTTCTGCGCCAAGGCTTATTCGGCAGGCAAGCAGACGCCGGTGTTCTTCGGCTCGGCGGTGAACAACTTCGGCGTGCAGTCGTTGCTCGACGCCGTCGTCGAACTGTCGCCGGCACCGCTGGCACGGCCGGCGAAGACGCGCAGCGTCGATCCGAACGAGCCGAAATTTTCCGGCTTCGTGTTCAAGATCCAGGCCAACATGGACCCCAAGCACCGCGACCGCATTGCCTTCCTGCGCGTCTGCTCCGGCCGCTTCGAGCGCGGCATGAAGGTCAAGCAGGTCGATGGCGGCAAGACGATCTCGGTGAACAACGCCATCACCTTCATGGCCCGCGACCGCAGCACCACTGACGAGGCCTGGCCGGGCGACATCATCGGCATTCCGAACCACGGCACCATCCGTCTGGGTGAAACCTTCACCGAGGGCGAGGACCTGCGCTTTACCGGTATCCCGTCGTTCGCGCCGGAACATTTCCGCCTGGCGCGCATCGCCAACCCGCTGAAGATCAAGCAGTTGCACAAGGGTTTGCAGCAGCTGGCGGAGGAGGGCGCGACGCAGCTCTTCCGCACGGTGTCGGGCAGCGACCTGATCCTTGGTGCGGTGGGCACGCTGCAGTTCGACGTGGTCGCCCACCGGCTGGAGCACGAATACGGCGTGCAGGTGATTTTTGAATCGTACAACTGCTCGACGGC